>CADBSQ010000164.1 GCA_902797415.1 uncultured Erysipelotrichaceae bacterium
AAACTGTTTTAATTAATATTTTTTAAATACCTGTCCGTTACGGGAAATTTAAGCCTTGGGACTGCTAAAAAACCTTGAGTAGCTTTTAGCGAAAGAGAGCAGGTTGAATAAGGAAATAAAAAGTAAATTTTACATTTTTTACATTTTTATAAACGGTCTGTACATGTATACTAAGTATATTAAAGACAATTCTTTCTTTAAAAAAATAGAAAAACTAGGCAATTGTATTAATACTTTGGATATGATAGAATGTTTAAATATAATTGATTTAAAAAATTTCCAGGACTTTGTAAAAAAATACGAAGAATCCTGTGATACATACTTAGATTTAAGAAAGGAAGAAGATAAAAATGGTAGGAATTGAAAATAAAAGAGATCTTGTTATTTATATAATTATCTTTATACTTGGAATATTCTTTTTAATATTTTTAAAAACTATACCAGTTAGAGAAGCTAAAAAAGTTATAAAAGAAAATAACTATAATTGTAAAATGGTTATTAACTCTGAAAAAAACAATAAATATCCTTACCTATACTATATAAAAGATACAAATTGCAAAGACAATGTAAGTGAAAAAGAACCATTTAAATTAGTTAAATTTAAAGTTAGTAAAACAAGCCTAACAATTAAAAATGAACAAGATAAAAATGAAATGTGGTATAATGAATTAAACAAACAAATAAGAAAATATAAATCAAACGAAAAGTGTAATCAATGTATATCTATAAAAGAAAATAAAAATACATATTACATAAATATAAAAGATTTAAAGAAGATAGAAGAAACATTAGATAAATAAAAAGGAGTTTGACATGAATAATAGTATAAAACAAATAACTATTATGGTTTTGATTAGTATAGTTTTAATAATTTCTGGGCTTATTGTATTTTCTAAAGTTCGTTACATAAATGAACTAAATGATGTAATAAATAAAACTAATTATGGAGGAAAAGTCGTAATTAATGCTGACTATAGCTTTTATAATTATTCTTATGTATACTATTTTAAGGATTTATCATACAACAGTTCAAAATTAACAAATAATAAACCCGTAAGATTAATTAAATATAAGCT
The DNA here is from genome assembly GCA_902797415.1 of uncultured Erysipelotrichaceae bacterium. GTDB lineage: Bacteria > Bacillota_I > Bacilli_A > RF39 > UBA660 > RUG11867. Next base: position 1,077 of record CADBSQ010000164.1, read on the forward strand.
TAATTCTAACTCTAGATTAAGTATTGAAAAAACTGAATACTGGACTTATAAAAAGTTTTTCTTATTAGCAAAAGAATTAGATGAATTGCCTAGATATAGAAGTAATAAAAATTGTGATGATTGTATAAAGATAATCGATTATAAAAATACATACTATGCTGAATCAAACGATATCAAACTAATCCTAGCTAAATATATTAATAGTTAAGGGGGTAATCTATGAAAATTAAATTTAAACTAAAAAAGAAAGAGAATAATACAAGCGCAAGACTCGGCGAAATAAATTTTAATGGTCAGACTTATGAAACACCAATGTTTATGCCTGTAGGTACTCTTGGTACGGTAAAAACACTTTCACCAGAAGAAGTTAAAGATACTGGTAGCGGTATAATACTTGCAAATACTTATCATTTGTGGCTTAGACCAGGAGATCAAATTGTAAAAAAGCTTGGGGGACTTCACAAATTTATGAATTATGATGGTCCCATCCTAACTGATTCAGGCGGATTTCAAGTATTTAGTTTAGCTAAGAAAAAAGATATCACTGAAGAAGGTGTTAAATTTAAAAACTTTTATAATGGCGATAAATTAATGTTAACACCAGAAAAATCCATTGAAATTCAAGAAAACTTAGGTGCAGATATTATCATGAGTTTTGATGAGTGCGTTGGCTGGCCTTGTGAAAAAAGATACATGGTTGATAGTGTAGAGCGAACACTTAGATGGGCAAAAAGAGGTAAAGAGGTTCATACTAAAAAAGACCAAGCATTATTTGGAATCGTTCAAGGCGGTGAGTATGAAGACCTTAGAAAGCACTGCGCCGAGGAACTAGTTAAAATGGATTTTGATGGTTACTCAATCGGTGGAACAAGTGTAGGAGAAGATAAACCAACCATGTATAAAATGGTTGAATACTCAACTAAACACCTGCCAGAAGACAAATTAAGATACTTAATGGGTGTAGGAGACCCAATCGATATAGTTGAAAATGTCATAAGAGGAGTAGATCTTTTTGACTGCGTATCACCAACTCGTCTTGCAAGGCATGGTCATGCTTATACTAGATTTGGTAAAATAAATATCAAAAATGCTAAATACAAGGAAGATAATACTAGCATAGATAAAACATGTGATTGTTATGCTTGTAAAAATTATTCTAAGGCATACATTCAGCATCTTATAAAATGCAAAGAAACTTTTGGTGCAAGGTTATTATCCATACATAACATAACATACTTAAACAATCTAACCAAAGAACTAAGAGAAGCTATTAAAGAAAATAAAATTTTAGAATATAGAGATGAATTTATTAAAGATTATTTTGGAGGTAATAAAGATGAGTAAACAAGAATTAGTTTTAAAACAACTGACATATGAAGATTTCATTTACTATAATGGTAAATGCAAAGAAAGACGTCCTCAAGTTTTAGAATTAAAAGCAGGTAAACTTGACTATTTTGTTCTTTTTAAAAATGGTGCACCTTACGATGATCTCTTTGTGCACATTAAAGAAAAACCAACTATAACGTCTTATAGACTTATGGAAAATTTTAATGATTATCCTATAATTATAGACGAATTACTAAAAATATATGATGAGATTACAATTAAAGAAATCGAGCTTTTTAGGGATGAAGAAATAGAATTATATGATTATATTAAAAAACACTATAGAATAATTAAAGAAGAAATCACTGATCATCAGATAGTATGGCGAAACGGTAAAAATGTAGAAAGTGTTGATATTACTATAAAGGTGAAGGAAGATGAACGTGATACGAGAGTGATCAAAGGAACATACGAAGATTATGAAGTCTGGCTTGGTCAGTTCTATGTAAATGAAAAAAAGGAAATTACCGAGCGTATAAAAAATGGAGAACTAGACTTTTTCTTAATACTTAATAAAGATAAATATTTAGACCACTTTTATGTAGATAAAAATGATGGTAATAAAATAGATTTACTACTTTATTTTGAAACTATAGTAAATAATCATAAGAAAGCATTTAAAGAATTTAAAAAGTATTATGATCA
>CADBSQ010000165.1 GCA_902797415.1 uncultured Erysipelotrichaceae bacterium
CATCGACAAAGAAACCCGCAACGAAAGTTGCTAAGAAATCTGTAGCAAGTAAAAATGTTACAACCAATAAAAATGAAAAGAAGGTAAAGAAAATGGTAGTAAAAAAAGCAGTAAAGAGAGCTGTTAAAAAAGCAGTAAAGAAAGTAGCTAAGAAAGCTGTTAAAAAGGCAGTAGCAAAGACAGTAGCAAAGAAGCCAGTAAAGAAAGCAGTTAAAAAAGCAGTAGCAAAGAAAGTAGTAAAGAAAGCAGTTAAAAAAGCAGTAGCAAAAAAGAAATAAGATTAATTTTTAAATTAGCAAGACTTAGGTCTTGCTTTTTTTTTCCTTTTTTGATATTTTATACTTGTGATTAAAGAAATTAAAAAAGAGTATATAGAGAGAATGAAAAATGATCTCAACAGTTTAGATTTTGAAAAATATTTAAATTGTTTAGAATTATGTACAACTCACGGTATGACAATAAATTTGAATATACTTAAAATGTCAAGTATAGATTTGAATTATGTGATTGATAAATTTAAACTCATAGAAGTATTTAAAAATGAAAATTATGCTTATTATACATACGATAAGGAAAAGCTGGCAGACTTCGGTATATATCCTGGAAAAGATCCATTATATCATGCAGGATTATATTATATACAGGAACCAAGTTCAGCAAAAGTATTGTCTGAAGTTCAGTTTGAGACATCTGATATAGTTTTGGATTTGTGTGCGAGTCCTGGAGGCAAAAGTATAGAAGTTTTATATTCTTTAGATAAAAATGCAGGTGGATTTTTAGTATCCAATGAGGTAAATTATAAAAGAGTGAAAATTTTAAATTCCAATATTGAAAGAATGGGATTTGAAAATGTAGTTATTACAGCATCAAAATCTTCTGAATTATTAAAATGTTTTAATAATTATTTTGACAAGATAATAGTAGATGCTCCATGTAGTGGCGAAGGTATGTTTAGAAAAAGTGAAGAAGCAAGAATACAATGGAGTTTTTCACTTGTTAGGAGTTGTTCTAATATTCAAAAAGAGTTATTGGATGATGCTTATAATATGCTTAAAGATGGAGGAATACTGATATATAGCACTTGTACTTTTTCAAAAGAAGAAGATGAAGAGGTTGTAGATTATTTATTAAATAAGTATAGTGATTTAGAATTGATTAAAATGGAAAAGAATTATCCTTTTAATTCTATAGGTGAAGGTCAGTTTTATTCTATAATAAAAAAGAAAGGTTTAAGTGTTAGTAAAACCGTAGCCCCTAAAATGATGGATTTAGAAAGTATTAATGTAATTAGATATGGTGTAAGAGAGTACGAGGAAGAGAGTATAAAAGAGCAAAATAATAAAGGTAGTATAAATAAAAAGTGTAATAAAAAAAATATAATGAAACCTACACATGAATCTACTCATATAAATGATGTAAGGTTTAACAATATAGTGGATTTAGATGATATTGAAATCTATAAGTATTTAAAGGGTGAAACTATAAAAAAAGATTTAAATTTTAATGGTTATTGTAAAATTACATATAAAAATATGGGTATAGGTTTAGCTAAATATGTAAATGGTGTACTTAAAAACCATTATCCTAAAGGATTAAGGCTCATATAAAAAAGCACTGACAATGTATCAGTGCTTTTTTTTGCGTCCTTGGGCGGAGTCGAACCGCCGGCATTCCGCTTAGGAGGCGGACCCTCTATCCTACTGAGGTACAAGGACTAACTTTTAAGTTTACGTCTTAATCTAAATAAGAATTTATTTATTTGAATATTAGTATTGCTTAAAACTTTTACATATAAGAAAGATGATATAGCAATTATAAGTACAAATATTATAATAATTAAAAATACTGTAATTAATGTGTTGGAAATCACTAAATTTCCATTATTATTTCTATAGATAAGAGCACTTGTAGGGTTCTTTTGAGTAATAGTATTATTAGTAACTGAAGTATCGGTCTTTTCTTCAAGCGCCTTACTAAGGTTTAAATATACAGTGTATATAGATTCTATTTCTTTAAAATTTCTTCCTTCTAAAGTACATTTTCCTACCAGTATATTATTTAAATGATAAGTAATTGAACCTATAGCATATGGATTATAAGGATCATCTATTTGAAATGAAATCTCTGAAGTAACTTTATTTTCATCTATATTTTTAGGAAGAGTAATGTGAGCATTTTCATTACAAGTTATGTTTAACGCTTCTATTAGATTTACATCATTAATAGAAATGTTGCTTATGGAATCACTAAATCTTTTGTCAAATTTTTTTATGCTCAGTGATTTATAATTATCAAAGTGAAAATCAAAAAGTTTTTTTGTTTCATTAAATCTAATCTTATCTGAAGATGCACCAAGAACAACACAAATCAAATTCATATCATTTTTTCTTGCACTTGCTGCCAAATTGTATCCTGCAAGTTTTGTGTGACCAGTTTTTCCAGAAGTTGCACCATTATAATAATAACCACTACCAGGAACTATTATGCTATTTGTATTTAATACTTGGTTGTTTGAATTATCAGGGTTTTTAAATCTTCTAATTGGAGCGTGTCTATATGATATAGAAGAAGATATTTGATAAAATATAGGGTAAGTCATAGCATA
>CADBSQ010000166.1 GCA_902797415.1 uncultured Erysipelotrichaceae bacterium
AAAATGACTGAACGTCATTTTTTTAGTTTTATGATTTGTTAGCAATCTTTATTTGGATTGTTTTTGTTTTTGGTGTGTAAGTTGCATTTAAGTTGTCACCTACTACCTCAACTGGTACTGAATATGTGCCTGGTCCTTTACCAGAAAGATCAACATATGCATTTAGTGATTCTGGTGTAATTGAATCAAGAACACTTTGTACACCCTTAGCAATAATTGTACTTGTTGTATCTTCAACATTTACTGTACTTGCAACATAATCATTACCTAAGTTTTTGGTTTCTATTGAAATACCATCGATTTCTTTTGTAACCTCACTACCAAGTTTAACACTTACCGTTGTAGTAGATTCACTCATATATCTAGCACCTATTGGTTTAGTTAAAGTAACATTAAATGTTTTGCTTTCAGATAAATTGTTAACATCAATTTCAGCGGCAACATAAGTAAGTGCTTTCATTGCCTCCTGATCACCATATACTTTAACTTCGTTAATTGAACTAGATGATTCACTAATTGCGTATCCTACTGCAAGAGTTCCCTTAGGAATAACTTTAACAGGTAATGACAAATAGAATGATTCTACTTTGATCTCTGCATTAATAGTTTTAGGAACTATTTCTACGTTCTTAAGTTTATTACCTTTATCATCATAAGCGATCATTGGAATATTAGATAATTCATATGTACCTTCACCAGTGATGTCTTTACCATTAGTAATTTTTTTACTTGTTACATCGATTAATGCTTTTACAGTTGCTACTTTTTCAAGTGTAGATGCAGAGCCTTTAACATAAACATCGTTTTTCTCTAGTTTAACTTCATTAATATTTAACTTATCATCTAATTTATCTTTATTTAATAAATCATATGTAAGTGACATAATCTTAGATTTTTTCTCACTTATTTTAACAGTTATCTCACCAGGATCTAATTTATAATCAACTGATTTAACAGAATAATTATATTTCATCTTAACCTTATGTTCACCAGCTTTATAGTTACTAAGGTTTAGATAAACTTTATGAGTTCCTAACTGTTTCGCTAAATATAAATCACTTTTTCTTCCCATTAAAATAATATCTACTTTATCAGGCACTCCCTCTACAACATATTTTTCCTTATTATATGTTACGTCTACTTTTTGATTAGTTAATACTTCACTTTCGGTTTCGACTAAATTAATTGCTTTATTATCAACTAAACAGAATGTAATTACACTTATTAGAAGAGAAAGAATAATTAATGCTTTTCTATTATTTAATATTCCTTCTAATTTTCCAGTATATTTTTTACTAAATTTTAGGAATTTGTAAACTAATTTACTGATTGGTGTAACGATTATTTTATCTAACAATATATACAAAGGAGTAAATATCTTTTTTATAATCTTCATTATAAATCGCCTCCTTCATCGTCTGCTGCATAGAAGAGTTCTTTTTTAGGTCTTAACTCTTTAATAAGTAATTTTCTAAATTCATCAGTACTTAAGTTATAATTCATTGTTCCATTAATAGCAATACTGATTCTTCCTGTTTCTTCACTAACAACTAAAACGATTGCATCAGATTCTTCAGAAAGCCCTAATGCTGCACGATGTCTAGTACCAAGACTTTTAGATAGTTTATTAACTAGGCTGGTTCTAAATACGCATCCTGCACATGTTACCTTGGTACCTTGAATAATAACTCCACCATCATGTAATGCACTGTTCTTATAAAAAATTGATTCTAAGATTTCTGCAGATACATCAGCATAAATCTTTGTAGCTGGTGTAATGTATTCTTGAAGAGATACATCTCTTTCAATAGCTATAAGAGCACCAAATTTTTTCTTCTTAAAATAATCAATTGAAAGCATTATTTCATCTACTAAATGTTCTCTTTCATCAACAGTTAGAGTTTTATGTCTTCCAAGTAATTGACTTCTACCAATTTGTTCAAGGACTGTTCTAATTTCTGGTTGGAATATAATAATTAGAGCTAGAGGTCCCCACATAATAACATACTCTAGTAATAAACCTATAGTATATAAATTAAGTAAACTACTAATCACCTTAATAATACCAATTATTAAGACACCTTTAAAGATTAGTATCATTTTTACGTTATTTTTAATATTTTTAATGAGCTGATAAACTAAGTACCATAAAACACTTATGTCGATTATCTTAGTTACAACGCTCCACATCGATGTTAAAATCATAATGTACCTCCTACATTAAATTTATTATAACAAATATTTTTTTCTAATTCCATAAAAGAGAGTAAAAGAAGTGTAAATACAGTAATTCTTTACACC
>CADBSQ010000167.1 GCA_902797415.1 uncultured Erysipelotrichaceae bacterium
ATACTATTAATAAAAGCGAGAGAGAAATTCTAATGGATCAACAAGCTAAATATGTTGCTAATGAGATGAAAAAGACCGAAAATGTAGATAATTTATTGATGAACAGATTATTTCATGAATTTATATCTGCAGGTACTTTCTCAATTGCTACGTTGGCATTATACGGTTTAACCGATGATGCAAGTATTGATCCAACAGATGTAGTGTTAAATGCAGGAGCAATTCTTTCTGGATTAGTAGCTTCAAGTAAGATCTATCTAGTAGCTGAAGCAGGCTTAAAAAAGCTTAAACTTCACTATAAAATGAAATTCTTAGAAGAACAATTAAGAGATATTGGTTTTGCATCATCTTTAAATGAAGCTATGCAAGGATCTCTTTTTGAAGATACTGCTAAAGAAGAAAAAAAAATAGAAGCAAACAAAGCTAAACCAAAAATAAAGCTTTTTGCAGGAATAAAAAAAAGAGCTTTTGCGCAAAAATAATAATTTAAATCTAAAAATAAGAAATGTGAGTGCTTTTGTAGCACTTTTTTTCTACTAAAATTTGCATCTTTAGTAAGATTAAGGTATAATTGAGGTACTAATTTTTTGGGAGGCAAACATGATAGATAGTAAATATGATCACAAAAAAATTGAAGAAGGAAGATATGAAAAATGGGTTAGAGATGGATTATTTGATTCTGGTGATAAATCTAAAAAAGCTTTTTCTATAGTCATACCTCCTCCTAACGTTACAGGAATACTACATTTAGGTCATGCATGGAATACAACTATACAAGATGTTATCATAAGATATAAAAGAATGGATGGGTACGATGCTTTATGGCTTCCTGGTATGGATCATGCGGGAATTGCAACACAAGCAAAAGTTGATAAAAAACTTAAAGAAGAAAGTATTAATCCACGCGGAATAGGAAGAGAAGCTTGGCTTGAATATGCCTGGGATTGGAAGAGAAAATACTCTGAAAATATAAGAAATCAGTGGGCTACACTTGGATTATCCCTTGATTACGAAAAAGAAAGATTTACCTTAGACGATGGACTTAGCAAAGCAGTTAATAAAGTTTTTATAGATCTTTACAATGAAGATTTAATCTATCGTGGTGAAAAAATAATAAACTGGGATCCAGATGCGATGACAGCTCTTAGTAATGAAGAAGTAATCTATAAAACAGTACCTGCTAAGTTTTATCATATAAAATACTTTATAGAAGATAGTGACGAATATATTGAAGTTGCAACAACTAGACCTGAAACAATTTTTGGCGATATTGCTATTGCCGTTAATCCACTTGATAAAAGATATAAAAAATATATTGGCAAAAATGTTAAAGTACCTTTAGTAGATAGATTTATTGAGGTAATCGCAGATAAACATGCTGATATGACAATGGGAACAGGTGCAGTTAAAATAACTCCTGCACATGATGCCAACGATTATGAAGTAGGATTAAGACATAATTTGGAAAGAATATGTTGTATAAACAAAAATGGTACTATGAATGAAAATGCATCAATTTATAAAGGAATGGACAGATTTGAAGCAAGAGATGCATTTGTTAAAGATTTAGAAGAAGCGGGATTAATTGTAGAAATAGAGGATATTACTCATAGTGCACCATTTTCTGAAAGAACTGATGCCCAGATAGAGCCATATCTTTCAAAACAATGGTTTGTAAGAATGCAACCGCTTGCTAAAAAGGTTCTTGAAATGCAAAAAGATAAAAAAACTAAAATAGACTTTTATCCAGCAAGATTTGAAAAAATTATGAAACACTGGATGGAAATATATCATGACTGGTGTATTTCAAGACAGCTATGGTGGGGACACAGAATACCAGCTTACTATAAAGATGATGAAGTATATGTAGGTTTAGAACCACCTGAAGGCTTTGTTCAAGATGAAGACGTACTTGATACATGGTTCTCATCTGCATTATGGCCATTTTCAACCATGAATTGGCCTGATACTAAGGATGAAGACTTTAAAAGATATTTTCCAACTGATGTACTAGTAACAGGTTATGATATAATTCCATTCTGGGTTAATAGAATGGCATTAATGTCGTCACATTTCACCGGTAAAAGACCATTTAAATCATGCATTATACATGGTCTAATTCGTGATAAAGAAGGAAGAAAATTCTCAAAAAGTTTGGGTAATGGCGTAGATCCAATGGATGCTTGCGCAGAATATGGAACTGATGCAGTAAGATTTTACTTAGTTACAATGGTCAGCAATGGACTTGATGCAAAATATGATGAAGAAAAATTAGCAAGTGTATCAAGATTTATTAATAAACTTTGGAATGCATCAAAATTTGTATTAATGAATACAGAAGATTTTACTGAAAAAGATTACAACTTTGAAAACTTAAAAAATGAAGATAAATGGATATTAACTAAACTAAATAAATTAATTAAAGAAGTTAGAAAAAATCTAGACAAATATGAACTAAACAATGCAGGAAATGCTATTTATAATTTTGTTTGGGATGATTTTTGTGATAACTATATTGAAATGGCTAAATTTAGTATAGAAAGTAACACTACTAAATCAGTATTACTTAAAGTATTAGTAAGTATCCTTAAACTATTACATCCATATATGCCATTTACAACTGATGAAATATATAATAATTTACCAATTAAAGACGCAAGATCTATCACAGTTAGTGAATTCCCTAAGGAAGAAAAAATTCGTTTTAGAGAGAATAAGATTGATGATATACTAGAATTTGTAAAGATATTTAGAACATATAAATTACAAAATAAAATTGGTAAAGACTTCTGTATAAGAATAAATACCGATGAAGATTATGAATTAATTAAAGATTTACTTAAATTAAACGGAAAAGAAAAAAGTGATGAAGATTACAATAATCTATATGATGTAGTATATAAAGACTATAACATTACCGTATTTTATGGAGATACTACTGCATCTAATGATAAAGAACTAAAAGAAAAACATATAAGTGATTTAAAAATGAGTATTGCTCGCAGAAAAAAACTTTTAGCAAACGAGAACTTTATAAATAATGCTAAGAAAGAAGTCGTTGAAAAAGAAAAAGCAATGCTTATGGATGAAGAAAGTCAGCTTTTAAATCTAGAAAAATAGTAAAGAGGGTGAAACTATGAATACCATCTGTTTAATAGGAAGACCAAATACTGGTAAAAGTACATTGTTTAACAGATTAATTAAAGAAAAAAAATCAATTATTTTGGATGAAGAAGGTATAACTAGAGATAGAGTTTATGGTAAAAGTACCTTTAATGGAAAAACTTTTTATCTTATTGATACAGGTGGTATTGATATTTCTAAAAAAAGTTTTGTAGATCAAATAAGAATACAAGCTGAAATTGCTATTGCAGATGCTGATGTTATTATTTTTGTGCTTGATGGACTAACTGATTTAAACGAAAATGACAAAACTATAGCTAAAATTCTTAAAAAAACAAATAAAAAGGTTTTACTTGCTATCAACAAATTGGACAATGATTATAGAATTGAAAATATTTATA
>CADBSQ010000168.1 GCA_902797415.1 uncultured Erysipelotrichaceae bacterium
AATCTTTCCTCACTAAAGAACATATGCTCTGTTCTGACAAGACCAATACCTTTAGCACCATATTTTTTAGCTAAAATAGCGGCATCACCAGTATCAGCATTAGCTTTAACTGGTAGGGTTTCATATTTTTCTATTAGAGTTAATACTCTATCATATAATGATTTGTTTTCATAGTTGTCTTTAAGTGGTAAGTTTCCTTCATATACTAATCCTGTTCTTCCATCAATTGAAATATGTTCACCTTCTTTGATGATAACATCTCCAAATTTAACACAGGCGTTTTTTTCATCTATTTCGAGTGTTTCACAACCACATATAGCAGCAATACCAAATCCACGAGATATAACTGCAGCATGGCTTGATAATCCACCTCTTTTTGTTAATATTCCACTTGATGTAAGCATGCCGTTTATATCTTCTGGGCTAGTTTCTTCTCTGACTAGAATTGTTTCTTTATCAGTGTTATTAATATCTAGTTTTAGTGTTCCACTTGCGCAAGCAAAACTAGCAGCTAGACCTTTAGCAATGACTTTAGCTTTTTTTAAAGCTTCATCATCAAACACTGGTTTAATTATCGCTTCTAAGTCCTCAGAAGCAATTTTTAAAAGAACTTCTTCTTCATCAATTAATCCCTCATCTAAAAAGCTTAAAGCAAATCTAATGTTTGCTAGAGGTGTTCTTTTAGCATTTCTTGTTTGAAGTATAAATAATTTTTCATTTTCAATAGTAAACTCCATATCTTGAACATCAAGAAAATGTTTTTCCATCTCTTTAGAAATACGAAGCAAATCATTATAAGCACCTGGTATCTCAGTTTTTAGTTCATCTATTTTTTTAGGAGTTCTTGCCCCAGATACAACATCTTCGCCTTGAGCATTTATTAAATACTCTCCTATCATTTCACCACTACCAGAAATAGTATTTCTACTAAATAACACACCTGAAGCACTTTTATCATTGAAGTTGCCATAAACCATTTCTTGAACGTTTACAGCAGTACCTAATTTATCATCGATACCATTAACTTTTCTATAGGTTCTAGCTCTTTCATTATTCCAACTTTTAAAAACAGCCTTTATCGCTTCCATTAATTGTACTCTTGGTGAATCAGGAAAATACTCTCCCCCACATTCTAGGTAGTTTTCTTTAAATTTATCAATAATTATTATTAAGTCATTTTCTGTTAATTCTAAATCAGTTTCATAACCTTTTATAGTTTTATATTCATTAATGTAATCACTAAATTTTTCTTTTGGATAAGATTTAACTACCTCAGCATACATTTGTATTAACCTTCTGTAACAGTCTAGTGCACTACGAGGATTCTTTTTCTTTAATCCTTCCAGTATTTCTTCACTCATACCAATGTTTAAAACTGAATCCATCATACCAGGCATGCTTATCGGTGATCCACTTCTAACAGAAAGTAAAAGTGGATTATCTTTATTACCAAATCTTTTACCACTTTCTTTTTCTAACTCTATTAGTTTGTTTAGTATCTCCATTTCAATATTACGACTGATACTCTCATTTTCCTCAAAAAAATTCAAACAAGCATCAGTTGATATAGTAAAACCAGATGGAACAGGTAAGCCTAAATTAGTCATTTCTGCTAAGTTAGCACCTTTTCCACCTAGTGTATCTCTTAAATCTTTATTACCTTCCTTAAAAGAATATACGTATTTCATTATGTAGCCTCCTACTATATACATTTTACTTAAAAAATAATAAAAAAGCAATTAATACTTTATTTTTTTACATTTTTATTTATGAAAAAAGAAATAACTAAAATATTTTTAAAGTCTTATATTATTATAAAATGTTAAAAAAATATAAGGAGACAAAAAAAGAAACAAATTAATTATTTGTTTCTTCATTTTTTTCCCCTTTTTTTTCTTCTTTTGGAGTGCTTATAGCATCTTTTCTTGATAGGTTTAATCTTCCTCTGTTATCGAAGTCTAATGCTTTAACTAGAATTTCGTCTCCGACTTTTACAACGTCTTCACATTTTTCGACA
>CADBSQ010000169.1 GCA_902797415.1 uncultured Erysipelotrichaceae bacterium
ACCACCTGTAAATCCTATCGCTTCTGAAGGGGAACCAGCTGCAGGTGATAAAAACCATGTTTGAAATCTAATCCAAAGTTGGTTTTTACAGTCTGAATTATAATTGTTTGCTGAATAAGTGTTATAAAGTTCTTTCCAGCTTAATTTACAAAGAGCATCAACAGTTCCAGTATTCTCTAATGTAAACTTTTTTGTAATAGATTCCCCTGGGTTGAGAGTAGCACTTATTCCATTATCGTTATCATCAAATACTAGTGATATTTTTGCAGAACCTGCAGTAATCGTTTCTTTATTTGTATTATCTACAGATGTAATAAAAAATGCGTACGATATAGTTCCAATTACTAAAATTGTTATAAGTGTTATTAAAACTGCTACAGTCTTCATTTTTCTTTCAGACATATCCATATAAATTTTCCCTTCTTTTTTAAATTTTATTCTAAAAAAGAAAGCCCAGCATATTTACATTGCTGAGCTTTCTTTTGATGAATCATTCTACTTTATAAAAGTATAACAAATATTTTTGATTTTGTCTAGCTCTAGGCCAGTAGCTTGAAATGCATTCCAACCAAATTCTTTGGCTGCTTCAACATTTTTTTCTGTATCATCGATAAATAAAATGTCTTCTTTTTTAAAGGAAAGTTGTTCTTGAACTTTTTCAAATAACTCTCTTGCTGGTTTTCTAATTCCTAATTTGAATGATAAAAACACAAAGTCATACTTTTCTAACTCTAGTTGCTTATTAATTCTATCATAATCTAACATATTTAGATTAGATAAAATACCTATGTAACATTTATCTTTTAAAGAATGTTCAAATGTTTTTACATCTTCATAAGCATCGACCTTATCAAATATTTCTAGATATATTCTTTTATATTCATTAAAGTCCACATTAAAATTATAATCTTTTTTAATTAATTCGAATGTTTCTTTTAATTCCTTTTCATTAGTTTTTGCAGATAGCTGGTATTTACTTACATTACCAAATATTTTTTCATTACCCATGTATCCACACTGGTGAAATAAATCTTGCCAAGCCATAGGACAAGTATATCCCTTTTCATGAGACTCAACTATATTTCCCCAATCAAATAATATTAACTTTTTTTTCTTCACGGAACCTCCTATAAATTAATAACATCAAGTTTCTTTAATTCCTCTTTATTCTTTAAAGGTTCTTTTAAAACAATTACTTTTGATTTAGGATATAAAGTATTTATTTTTTTAACTGCTTTAGGGGCAGTACCACTTGCTGAATAAAGAACGAAAGTTACCCTTTTTTCAGAAAGAAATAACTCATTTAACAAAGCATTAATGGGCGGAGTTAATCTAGAATTCCATATAGGTGAACCGATAATAATCTCTTTATATTTTTTTACATTAATATCTGGCGTTTCAATGTCTGTTTCAAACTCCATAGTTGCAAGAAAACCACCCTTTAAAATTCTAAGCGCTTTGTTTTTAGGCATCTTATCTTTAGAAATAACTTTTTCAGTATCAAAGCCTCTTTTCTTAAAATAATCTGCAACTACATCTCCATTACCTGTTAAACTATAATAAATAAATACTTTATTCATAAAACCTCCTAATAATCATTTATTTTAGATAAAAATGTTTTTAACTTTTTATTTTTAGGCTTAGTAAATATATCTTCTGCTGTTCCTTCTTCCTGTATTTTACCTTCATCCATAAATATTACCCTTGAACAAAAATTTCTAATGAATTTCATTTCATGAGAAACTATAATCATAGTCATTCCTTCATTTTTAATCTTTCTCATAAGATCTGTTACTTCTTTAATCATTTCAGGATCAAGAGCGCTGGTCGGTTCATCAAATAAAATTAATTCAGGATTCATCATAAGAGTTCTAACTATAGCAACCCTTTGCTTTTGACCGCCAGATAATTCATCTGGATAAAAATTAACTTTATCAGCGAGTTCTATTTCTTTTAATAGACTTTTAGCTTTTTTTTCTGCTTCGTTTTTATCCATAATACCAAGAAGTGTTGGTGCTAAAGTGATATTATCTATAACACTCATGTTTTTAAAAAGATTGAACTGCTGGAAAACCATCCCAACTTTTCTTCGAAGATTTAAAAGTTTTTTTTCATCATCAATAACGTCATCATCAAGAATAATTTGGCCAGAGTTTGGTTTTTCAAGCATGTTTATACATCTTAGAAATGTTGATTTACCACATCCACTAGGACCAATTATTCCAATTATTTCTCCCTTTTCTACTTTTAAATCTATGCCCTTTAAAACTTGTTTTTTGTAAAAACTTTTCTTTAGGTTTTTAATTTCTAGCATGGTTTAATTTCACCTCCAACATATTGATTAGCTTAGTTAAAACTAATGTAATAATCAAATAAATTATAGCGATTAGAATAAGTGGGAAGAAATAATCATATGTACGAGAAGCGATTATATCAGATGCTTTAGTTAACTCAATTATTCCAATGTAAGCACCCACACTGGTTTCCTTAACAAGGGTAATAAACTCATTACCAAGAGCTGGCAAGATGTTCTTTAATGCTTCTGGCATAACTATTTTAGCCATTACATTTTTATATTTTAATCCTAATGCATAACCTGCTTCGACTTCACCTTTATCAACAGAGTTTATACCAGCTCTTATGATTTCTGAAACATAAGCACCACTATTTATACCAAAAGCCATGATACCAACCAGAATAATATTTATATCAGTTTGTTTAAATATTACATAATATATAATCATTAACTGAAGTATAACTGGAGTACCACGTATGATTGTTACATATCCTTTAGCAAGGACGTTTAATACTTTTAGTTTACCTGTATTACCATGAATATTTCGTATTACAGATGTAATAGAACCGATTATTACACCTAGAATAACAGCGCCAAGTGCGATAATAAGCGTATTTCTTAAACCTGTTAAAATGTATTTATATCTACCTGCTCTGATGGTGCTATTATAAAGTTTATCAAAAACAGTATTGTTAGGTGTTTTTTCTTTTTCTACACCTTCATGTTTTAAGACTAACTTCTCTATTTCACCATTTTTTTTCATTTCTTCGATGACTTTGTTAGCAGCATTTAAAACTTTAGTATTACCTTTTTTAACGATCATACCATAGCTATCGACAACTACAGGATCATTTAAAATAATCATTTCATCGTTTATTAAATTTTTTGCGGGAATTTCATCCATTACGACAGCTTCTACTTTATCATCTTTTAAATCCTGAATAGCTGCCAAAAATTTCTTTTCCCTAATTAAGGTAAGGTTTGGATAACTCTCTGTTAAGTAGCTATCGGCAACACTTCCAAGTTGAACAGCAATTTTTTGTGTTTGAAGATCATTTGGACTTTGTATAAGACTAGTCTTTTTAACAACAATAATTTGTCTTGAATCCATGTAATTAACAGTAAAATCTACTTCCTTAGCTCGCTCTGGTGTATAACTTATACCTGCTGCACCCAAATCAGATTTTTCTGTTTTTACTTCATTAATTATTGAATCAAAGGCAACATCTTTAATAACAAGTTCCATATCTAATTCATCAGCAATTTTCTTTCCAATGTCAATATCAATGCCCGTGATTTCACCGTTTTCATAATACTCATACGGAGCAAATCCAGCTTCTGTTGCTAAAACAAATTTGTCTTTCTTTAAACTGCATCCTGTTAATAAAATAATTAATAATGCTAATACTAATATTCTTTTTTTCATACTTCTACCTTCTTACTATATTATGATATAACAAATTTAAAAAAAATGAAAGATTTAATTTCAAAAAAAATTTATAAAATTATTTTTTTATGCTATAATTATTATAAAGTAAGAATAACGGGTGATTACATGTGACGAGAATAATAAAGTATATTAAAAAACGGTATAATCCTAAGTACATCGTACCGATGATTATAATTATACTTGATATTTTTTTAGCAGTTGGTTATTCAGCCTTTCAAAATGGACTAGAAATAAATGACACAAAGGTTGTTGTTCGAGCACAAAAAGATGTTAGAATTACTGGTGTAAGAGCAGCAAGTGCTACCAATGGTGCAGCTTCTAACTGGGAAGAATATTCTACTGTTACTATAAGTAGTGGTATGAGTCTTCCGAATAGCAATTCTACTATTACATATGATATTGTTGTTACCAATCTTGGAAATGTAGATGTTGGTTTAACAGAAATTTCTGGATTGCCCAATAACCTAACTTATTCTTTATCAGGTTATACTATTGGAAATACTTTATGTGATGATACAGATCCAACAAAATGTAGCTTAGGCTCTGTTTCTACATTACATTTAACAATTGGTTATGCTCAGGGAGCTTATGATCCAAATAATACTGTATTTCCAGCACAAATATATTTTACGATTGTACCTTTAAACTATGTAGCTAGAATAAACAATACTTATTATCCAACAGTTATTAAGGCTGTGGAGGCTGTACCAACTGATGGAACTTTAACCACTATTCACCTTTTAAAAAGTACTAGTGAAAGCGAAGCAATAAGTATAAGTTCTGGAAAAAATATTGAATTTGATTTACAAAATTATACTTTATCACCTGCAAAGTCTACACCTGTTATGGAAGTAAATGGTACTGTAAAAATAACAAACGGATACATATCTACGACTGCAAGCCAAGGTGCAATAAACGTTAATTATGGGGGAACACTTAATATATCTGGTGGAAGTATTCGAGCAATTGGTGGAAGACAAGCTATATATAATAATGGTGGTACTGTTAATATAAGTGGTAATGCCTATCTTTATAATTCAACAAATCAAAGAGGTACAGTTCAAAACCATGATGCTAGAGGCACAATAAATATAACTGGTGGAACGATTGTTGCAGATGCGTTCTCAGCAGTAGTTAATGAAGCTGGTACTCTTAATATTGGTACAAAGGATGGAACCGTAGATTCCACTACACCAGTTCTTCAAGGATTTAAATATGCTGTAAATAATTCTATTACATCCGGGGGCGTCACAACGCCAAAATATTTTAACTTTTATGATGGAATATTAAAAGGTAAAACAGACGCTATATATAATGATGATTATGTTCAAGATAAAGAAACTGGTTATGGAATTTTATATGGTTCAGAAACTATAAATGATACAATTTATAAAACTGCTATTTTAGAAGACGTTATCACTGTTGGATTTGACCCTGGTGAAGATGGTACAACCCCAGAATCTGAAAGAGTCATAAAAAGAAATACTTCGCTTGGTACATTACCAATTCCAACAAAAACAAATTATGTATTTGATGGATGGTTTACGCAGGCTAGTGGTGGAACTAAATTATCACCAACTGATATTATTAGTAATGATATAACATATTATGCTCACTGGACATCAATTTCTGAGGTTTATATAGCTCAAATAGGATCAAATAAATACCAAACTTTGGCAGCGGCTATAACAGCTGTCCCACAAAGTACTCAAACTACAATTGAGTTATTAAGAGATACAATTGAAAATGTTTCAATACCAAGAACAAAGAACGTAATACTAGATCTTAACGGTTATACAATTACTAGCTCAGATAATACTGCTGTTTTAACGGTAGCAGGCACTGCTAAAATGTTAAATGGAACAATTACTACAAATTCACAAAATACTGCTGCTGTAAACGTTACAGGTACATTTGAAATGACGGGTGGTACAATTCGAGCAACAGGCCTAAGACAAGCAATATTTAATAACGGTGGATCTGTTACTATTTCTGGTAATGCGTATTTGTCTGCGTCAACATCGGTTAGAGCGACAGTTCAAAATGATTTAAATAATGAATCTTTAACTGGTAGACCTGGAACAATAACTATACTTGGAGGAACTATTGTATCACAAAATTTTTCTGCTGTTAATAATGCACAAGGAACTTTAATAATAGGAAACAAAGATGGAAATATTGATACAACTACCCCAATAGTAAGAGGATCTCAAAAAGGTGTTATTAACTCAGCAACATTTAACTTCTATGATGGTAAATTAATGGGACTAACTGGTTCTTATACGGGTACAGTTAATGATAATGATGGAACAGGTATCATTACTACATCAGAAGTTTTTGATGGTGACACCTACACAGTTAGTTATGTAGATTAAAAAACTGATAAATAGAAATAACATTCTATATATCAGTTTTTTTATTTCCAATTTTTTTCAGTATTCAAAAAATCACTTTATTCAATACTAAAAAACACTTCCATCGGTTGCTTCTAGAGCCGATGGAAGTGTTATCA
>CADBSQ010000170.1 GCA_902797415.1 uncultured Erysipelotrichaceae bacterium
CGAGTAGGTCTAAGTTTATTTGTTATAAGCATAATACCACCCAATAAGTATTATAAAACAAAAACTAGTTATTTACTACCATAAATGCTATAATTAAATTGTGATTAATATGTATATAAAAGAATTTTTAATAGACTTAGAATATGTTAGTGGATACTCAAATAACACAGTTATATCATATAAAAATGATTTAACTATTTTTAATGACTTTATAAAAAAAGACTTAACTAAAGTCTCATCAGATGACATAAGAAAATTTATTAAATTTAATGCATCTAAGAAGGATAAAACTCTAGCAAGATATATAACTACGCTTAGAATGTTTTATGACTTTTTAGAAAAAAGAGGGTATTTAAAAAGTAACCCAACTAAAAGTATTGCTCTTCCTAAATTAGATAAACATCTGCCTGATGTTCTAACTATTGAAGAAGTAAATAAACTTTTAGATATAAAACTAGAAACTAATTATGACTTTAGAAATAAAGCCATATTAGAACTTTTATACTCAACTGGACTTCGCATATCAGAGCTAGTTAAACTATCTTTAAAAGACATTTATTTAGATGAAGATTTAATTAAAGTAATGGGTAAAGGATCTAAAGAAAGAATGTTACCACTTAATGATGCCGCATCTTTATACTTAAAAAAATATATTAATGAAATTAGACCCCAAATGATTAAAAAAACTAATACAGATGAATTGTTCTTAAATAACCATGGTAAAGGCCTAACAAGACAAGCTGTGTTTAAAATGATAAAGAGTAGGGCACTTGAGGTTAATATAAAGAAAAACATATCACCACATACTTTGAGACACTCCTTTGCAACACATTTAATGATGGAGGGAGCAGACATTAGATTTATACAGGAATTGTTAGGTCACAGCGATATACAAACAACACAAATATATACTCATATTGCAAACCAAACATTAAAGAATAATTATGAAGAATTTAATCCAAGAGATAATTAAATTTTTTTCAAAAATAATTATAATTAAAAAAAGATTGACTATAGCAGTCAATCCTTTTATTTGCAATTATCGTTATTTCTTGTTTCTGAACTTGTAGTTGTTCTAGCATTAGAAGTAGTGTTTGCTCTAGAATTAGAATTAGTTCTAGCATTACTTCTTGATTGCTTTCTAGCATTATTTTTTGCTTTTCTTTTCATGTTAACCTCCCAGTATTATTATGCACTAAATATGCAGAATTATGTATGATAATCTTTATCACAAATATAATTGATTTACAAAAATGAACTAAAAATAGTTCTTTATTTATGATTTAACATATAATTTATTATGACTAATTTTTATACATCATTATTACTATCATCTTTTGCAGGTTTATCAACCTTAATTGGTTTTTTAGGGATATATGTTAAACCGAAGAATAGATACTCGTTTATTTCGTTTTCACTTAGTTTTTCTCTTGCCGTGATGCTCTGCATAAGTTTATTTGATTTAATTCCAGAATCTTTAAAAAAGTTAAATGCAAGTGTTGCTATACTTGGTATAATTATTTTCTTTATCATCTTTATAGTAGCTGATAAACTTTTTAAAATAATTGATAGGGTAGTTGATAGAAAAAATGAGAAAACGTTGTATAAGGTTGGTTTATTATCTGCATTAGTACTATTTTTACATAATATTCCTGAAGGAATACTTACCTTTAATACTTCATATACAAATTTCCATCTCGGATTTAAAATTGCCCTTGCCATTGCATTACACAATATTCCCGAAGGAATTGCCGTTGCAATCCCTGTATATTACGCTAATATGGGGAAGGGGAGGGCACTTTTTCTCACTTTCATAAGTGGTATATCTGAACCCATTGCAGGAGTACTTTCTTTTATACTAATTAGAAACTATATTAATATGAATTTGATTGGTATGATGATGATATTTGCAGCATCTTTAATGATATTTTTAAGTGTTTTTAAACTATATCCAGAAGTTTTAACTTATAAAGAAAAAAAATCCATGTACTATGGATTTGTAATTGGTTTAATTTTATTTATCATTAGTAATTATATTTTAGGTTAGTAATTATTAATATACCATACATTACTAAAGTTACCATAATTGAGCAT
Source organism: uncultured Erysipelotrichaceae bacterium (assembly GCA_902797415.1). Classification (GTDB taxonomy): domain Bacteria; phylum Bacillota_I; class Bacilli_A; order RF39; family UBA660; genus RUG11867. The sequence goes on from CADBSQ010000170.1 coordinate 2,095, forward strand.
ACAATTAGCACTTTTATTCGAATAAAACCTTGATTATCATTACCTTGTAAATTTGAATGACTCACCCTTCTTACGCCAACACCTGGTGTTGTGGAAGTCTTAGTATAACGTTTACCTCCTAAACCATTATTCATGGAATTACTATTATTAATATAGTTTCTTTGCTCGTTAATTAGCTGGTTAATTCGGTTAGCAAACTCGGGCATTTCATCTTTAAAAGATCTTAAAAATAAAGCAAAACTATTTGCTAACTCATCAAGGTCTTTATTAGATCTTGCATTATAAATAGTTGATGCGATTTCTGTATCATTAAACATAATAATATTATCATTCTTGTTATTATCGTCAAATAAAACTTTTATAATCATATTTTAATATGCTCCTTTTATTCTCTTTCATAGAAGTTAACATAATACTTATTATGCGAAGTACTGTGTTTTAAATAATTCTATGTACAATTCCTTGATTCGATCTCAGCTAGTTTAGCTAGTATTTCATCTTGATTGTCATGATTAAAGTCTTGGTAACCTAATTCTTGTAATGCTTGAACATATATCTCAGTTAACTTTTCAGTTCTAGATAATTTTTCTTCTTTACTGCGCTTAGATGCATCAACAAATTTTTTTCTATATTCAGCAATCTTTGATTTGCTAGCCATTCCACTAGAATATAAAGTTAATGCTGAATACAATATCGATTCAAACAAATACTGATTATTCTCATTATATTTGAAATCATCAGGATCAGTTATACCATTTATTTTACTCATATATGCTAAGAAAAACTTAATTTCATCAACATTATCTATTGATTGCAGTGTATGAAATAAATAATTTAATGTAGCCATGTTTTTAGTATGGTTGTTATTATCAGTAAATTTTTCTTTAATCAAATAAACTATTTTAGAGAATAATTCTTGTTCATCTTTTTTAAGTTTTTTAACATCATATATATCATTTACCACTGATGAAGAAGAGGCGTTTTCACTTAATGTTTCATTTAATCTTTTTTCTACACTTAATATATAATCTGAATTAATTTTTATCTTATTTAATGAATTCTCTGAACCATCTTTAATATCTAATAGTTTAAATAATAACATTTTTTTCTCTTTAGGCCATTTATTTAAACTTTCTAACTCTAAATAATTATAAATCATTTGTCGTGAAACTCCCAAATATTTTGCAAGTTTTACCTTTGATATTCCTAGTTCTTGTAATATTTCATCCAACTTTTTCATTAAAACCACCTTCTACTTTTATTATTTACACTATAATTTTACCCTACTAGACACTTACTTGTCAATTAAAAATGTACATTTTTTGTTTTTTTCCCCTCCCCTGCCCTAATTTATAAATAAAAAAACAACTTAAATATAAGTTAGTTTTTCATTATTTAAATAAAGTTCATCAATAATTCCACTGCCTAAACACACATCTCCATCATATAAAACGCAGGCTTGTCCAGGTGTTACCCCTTTTGCTAAAGAAGGGTATTTAACGAACATTTGATTATCATTTATTCTTTCTACACTTACTTTTATATCTTTACTTCGATATCTAAATTTTGCAGTACATTCGTCGATTTTTTTATTAGTTAGAAGGTTTATTCCACTGATTAATGCTTTATCGCTATATAAAGACTTTGGATCTTCGCCAAAAGCAACGTATAAAATGTTTTTCTCAACATTTTTACCTACTACATAATGTTTTTCTTTATTTCCACTAATTCCCACATTTCTTCTTTGACCAATAGTATAATTCATTAAGCCTTGGTGGGTACCAATTACATTGTTTGTATCAATATCAACTATATCACCAGGGTTTGGTTTTAAGAAGTTCCTAATAAATTTTTGATAGTTTCTTTCTCCTATAAAACATATTCCAGTCGAATCTTTTTTTGTTGCTGTAACTAAATCAAGATCTTTAGCAATTTTTCTTACTTCATCTTTATTTAAGTCTCCTAGTGGAAATAATACATTCTCAAAATTTTTAATTGGTACTTGAGCGAGAAAGTAAGTTTGATCCTTATTTAAATCTTTACCTCGTAAGAGTTTATTATCTTCTAGTCTAGCATAGTGCCCTGTTGCTATATAATCTGCTCCCAGTTTTTTAGCTTCCTTAATAAATTTATCAAACTTAATATATTTATTACAAAATAAATCTGGATTTGGAGTTCTTCCCTTTTTTAATTCATCTAAAAAATAAGTGAAAACATCATCCCAGTATTCTTTTACAAAATCTACTCTATGTAAAGGAATATCTAGTTTTTCACAAACCATTTTTGCATCATTATAATCAATTTCTTGTGGGCAAATATTTTGATCATTTTCAGCGTTTAATTCACCATTAGCAAAAGAATCCCAATTACGCATAAAAAGACCTATTACATTGTAATCTTTTTTTAAAAGATATGCAGCAACGGAAGAGTCAACTCCGCCACTAATTCCCACAACAACTGTTTTTTTAGTCACAACATGCACCCCATTTCTCCCGTATTATAACATGTTAGTACGTTTTTGTAAAATGACTTATAGTTTGAATAAAGCTACCAAAAAAGAAACTATTTTTACTGAAAAATGTTGTACTAAAGATGAATAAATTAAAACAGTCATTAAAATCAATATAAACCTTATAAAATGGTTCTGAAATCTTTTTATAAGTCCCCTATCATTCTTACTAACTAATGCCTGTAAAAAATATTTAGAGAATTTGCTACTCATTACAATAAAATATGTAAATAAAAAAACAAAAACAAATTTAAATATGAGAAAAAATAGTAAATAAAACAAAAATCCTTTTACTTTATAATACTTTATAAATAAAGCAAAGGTATATCCAATTGAGAAGATTTCTAAATAATATATAATATAAACAATTAATAAACCAAATACTGATAGTGATAAAATAAATACTAATATTATAAATAAGCTATTGTGTAAAGTTAAAGACTGATTAATATGTGAAGATTTAAAAATAAAATCATTAATATAAAAAGTATGGTCATATTCTAAAATTATATTTGATGTAAACCCATTGATAAAAGCAATTAATGATATTAGTAATATGATTCTTATTAAATATCTTTTTTTAATCATTTTTTTAGTTTCCTTAATATAAGTATATTTTTCTCTTTTAAATTTATGATTTTTTTTGTATAATTAAGACTGAGAGGTGAAACAAGTGACATATAGAGCAAAAAGAAAAACAGGTTTAGGAACTAAAATATTTGTTTGGTCTATGTTTATTGCTATGTTTTTAGCTTTTGCTTTACCAATATTTTATTATGTAGTTAGAGCAAATTAAAAAGCCTATAAATAGGCTTAAACAAAAATATTACTAGGTTTTTCGTATAAAGGCTTAGTATTTTTTTTATGCATTAATCTATCAACTAAAATGATTTTGCCTTTTTTTATAGATTCTTTTGTATCAATAATTCTTTGATTTGACGAACCTCTATATGGTAAGTCTAAACTTCTAAGATCGATTTTAAATAATCCATCTACTAAAACGTCTATCGTTTTTAATAACTCTTTACCATTATTCATTTTTAATACTTCTTCATATGTAAAACCAGTATATAACCAAATGTTAAGGTTTATTTCTTTGGCATATTTTGCGATATCTAAAACTGCATCTAACTGATATATTGGATCACCACCTGAAAAAGTTATACCAGCTTGACCTTTTAGCATATCTAGTTCTTTTTTTATTTCTTCTGTAGTCTTAACGATTGCAGGATCAAAAGAATGAGTTCCTGGATTGTGACAAAAAGGACAATTATGGGCGCATCCCTGAGTCCAAATAACTGTCCTTATACCTTCGCCATCAAGTATACTGTCTTCCTGCAAAGGAGCAGCTAGATTTATAGTTAAATCTTTTTTATTTTTCATTTTGAATTTTTAATCCCTCAGTGGAATGTTTAACTCTATCTCTTTCTTCTGCTTTTTTACCGTTGTTGAATCTATCTAATGTTCCAACTAAATAACCTGTTATTCTTCTAATTCTTTCAAAACCAACACCCTCGCCTATTATTTTTTTATCTTCGTTCATTTTTTTTACCTCTTTCTTTATTTTTATTTTTAACAGTTGCAAGTTTCAACGCTTGCATTTTCTATTCTATTTTCTTTAATTCTTTCAATTGGTACGCCTTCACCCTCACGTCTTCCGCATCCAGGACAAACATCACCAATTACGCCAGTATAACCACATACAGGGTCTCTATCCACAGGATGATTAATAGCAGCATATCCCATTTTAGCATCGTGCATTTCTCTAATAATTGCTTCAAAAGCGTCTATGTTATTCGTAACATCACCATCTAGTTCAATATAAGATATATGTCCACCATTTGTTAAAGAATGGTATGGTCCTTCTATTTTTATCTTATCTACAATTGATATATTGTAATAAACTGGTACATGGAATGAATTTGTATAGTATTCTCTATCTGTAATACCTTCTATTGTTCCGTATATAGATCTATCTATTTGGGTAAATCTACCAGATAATCCCTCTGCTGGAGTAGCAATTAAAGTAATATTAAGTTTGTATTCTTGTGCGTAATTATCACATCTTTCTCTCATATGTTTGATAATTTCAAAACCAAGTTTTCTAGCTTCTTCAGTTTCTCCATGATGGGAATTAATAAGTGCCTTTAAGCATTCGGCTAGACCAATGAATCCCATTGTAAGTGTTCCGTTTCTAAGTATAGGAGTTACGTCATCATTAAAATCTAATTTTTCTGAATCAATCCACACACCTTGTCCAAATAAGAATGGGAAGTTATATTTTTTCTTAGTACATTGAAAATTAAATCTTTCAATTAATTGATCTTTTACTAAATCCATTGTTTCATCAAGTTCTTTATAGAAACCATCTAAGTCCATTTCTTCTCTTTGGCCTAAAGCAATACCATGCTTAATACCAAGTCTAGGAAGATTTATAGTTGTAAATGATAGATTTCCCCTTCCACATGTAACCGCCTTTTCAGGATTAGCAACGTTTGCCATAACTCTTGTTCTACATCCCATGTAAGCAACTTCTTTATTATAATCACCCTTCTTGTATGGTTCCTTGTTAAATGGTGAATCTAAAAATGAGAAGTTTGGAAACAATCTTTTAGCACTTACCTGACAAGCTAATCTAAATAAATCATAGTTTGGATCTTTTTTATTATAATTAACTCCTTCTTTTAATTTAAATATACTTACTGGAAATATAGGTGTTTCACCATGACCAAGTCCAGCATCAAGTGCAAGCAAATAGTTTTTAATAACCATTCTACCTTCATAAGAAGTGTCAGTTCCCAAATTTACTGATGAGAACGGCACTTGAGCACCTGCTCTTGAATGCATTGTATTTAAATTATGAATAAATGCTTCCATAGCTTGATATGTTGCTCTATCTGTTTTAGCGATAGCAACTTCATATGCTTTTTTAAATAGTTTTTCTCTTTTTTTACTGGTTTTATAAAATTCTTTAAACTCATTTATTTTAAAATCTATTGTATCTAAAGCATCGATTTTCTCAATTACTTTATCAAAATCTACTTTGTCTGTTTCTTCAAATAGTTCTATGTATTCACTAAGTGCTTGTTTAAATAACTTTCTAAAACTTTTCTTTACTCCTGGTGTCATGAAATAATCGAAAGCTGGTATACTCTGTCCACCGTGTTGATCGTTTTGATTTGATTGTATTGCAATAGCAGCAAGTGATGAGTATGAACCAATGCTGTTAGGAGTTCTAAGAAAACCATGACCTGTTGAAAAACCATTTTCAAATAGTTTGTTTAAATCTATCTGACAACAAGTGGTTGTTCCCATTGGTAGGAAATCCATATCATGAATATGTATTAAACCATCATCATGGGCCTCTGCAAATTTATGACTCATTTTGTAGCTTTTAGCAAACTCTTTTGATAATGTGCTACCGAACTGAAGCATTGTTCCCATTGCCGTATTACCATCGATGTTTGCATTTTCTCTTTTTAAATCTTCATCTTTAGCATTTTTAAGTGCTAATGATTCTATTGCTTTCATCAGCTTGTGTTCTCTTGCTGCAAAAGCTTTTCTTGATTCGTTTCTTCTCAGTCTATACGACGAAAAAGCCTCAAAAACTTCTATATATCCAAGTTCCCTAAGTGCGTCTTCTATAGTGTTTTGAATTTCTTCTATAGATACTTCACTTTCGTCACTGTATAATTCTTCTAATTTTTCTATAACATTATTATAAACTTTATTGTGATCTTCTTCAGTATATGCAGTTTGTGTAATTGCTCCAGTAAAACCTTTTCTTATCGCAAGAGCAATTTTTTCGCTATTAAATGATACTACTTGACCATCTCTTTTTACTACTTTCATGTTATCCTCCTTCTTAATTTTGTAAACTCATTATAACATAACAAAAAAATAAATAATGTTGCATGTGCAACATTATTGTAAATTTATTTCAAAAAATTTTTTAACACTATTTTATAAGGAATTTTGAGTTTTTTTATTGAACATATGAAGCCATTTTCCCTCCATTAAATAAGGGATTATGTCTTCAGTTTCATCAAATTCTATAGTTGTTATGCTTTGAGGCCTTATATACCTATCAGGAGAATTAAAATGTAACATAACATTTCTAACAAAATCTTCCTCATTTTGTAAATCAGTTTTCATGTTTTTCTCCTTCTTTTTGATGAATATTGTAACATTAAAAATCTTCTTTTGCAAGATGAAGAAGCGATAAATTAGTTTAACTTATCGCCTTCCTCTAACATTTTTACAATACTTACACCATAACCAGTTGCAGGGTTATCAACAATTACATGTGACACTGCACCAATTATTTTATCGTCTTGAATAATTGGGCTACCACTCATACCTTGAATTATACCACCACTTTTTTCTAAAAGTCGTTTGTCAGTGACTTCAAAATAAATGTTTTTGGTGTCATTATTGAAATCCAATTTAGAAATATTAATATCAAAAGATTCAATTTTTTCGCCGTGAATAACCGTTTGGATAAAAGCTTTTCCTTTTTTAATATCTGAAGCTTTACCAACTGGCAACTCTTTTTTCTCTGGTAATTTATACCTAAAGTCACCAAATATTCCTGTTATTTCATTTTTATTTATATCGCCATATACAACTTCTTTATAAAATTTTGCATTCTTCTCTCCAGGATTTCCTCTTGAACTTTTATCTATACTAGTTACTATACTTTTAAAGATTTCTCCTTCTTTAACTTCCACTTTTTTAGAGGTTTCTGTTTCATTTACCTCATGTCCCAGTGCCCCATATACTTTTGATTCTGGATCTATATAACTAAGTGTACCTATTCCAAGAATTGAATCTTTTACATATAATCCTGTTTTATATGTATTGTTTTCCTCATATATTTCCATTTTTGAATCAAATAATTTACCGTTTCTATCAATGGTTAAAGTTACTTCGTTATTCCTTATATTATCCTTCATTGCGTTTAGTAAATCATCTGAAGTATCAACTTTTATATTATTAACAAATTTAATCGTATCTCCGGATTGGAGTTTGGGATTTGAATTATTTAGTTTATTGTTTACTTTATAAAAACCTGTGATAATTATTCCATCAGTTTTAATATCTATTCCAATGGTTTCACCACCAGGGATAATTTTATTGGAGTAGGCATTTACATCCATACAAAAAACAGTGCATAATAATACTAAAATGAGTTTCTTCATAAAATCACTTCCATAATTATTATGTACTGTTTTCATAAATTTAAACTAATTTTCTGGTATTTCAAAGTCTTCTAATTTACCATTTTCTGTTAAGATTTTATTTATGTTTTCAGTAGCTTCGTTAAGTTTATCACCGCATATTTTAGCAAGCCTCATACCTTCAGTATATTCCTTTATCGACTCATCTAAACTGCATTGACCACTTTCTAATTTTTTTACTATTTCTTCTAATTTTTTAATTGACTCTTCAAAGCTTTCTTCTTTCTTTGACATTATCTTTCCCTACTTTCTATAGTTTCTACCTTAAGTATTCCTTCACTTAACCTAATATCTAGTATATCTTTTTTCTTAACCTCTTTATAACTTGTGACTGCCTTATCTCCCAAGTTTACAACACTGTAGCCTTTTTTAAGGACACTAAGAGGATTTAATAATTCCAGTTTTTCTAAATTAATATTAAAATCACTATTCTTTTTATTCAAGATTAGTTTAAAATTATAATTAATATTAGTTTGTAGTTTTTCTAACTTTTCTTTGTGTTTATCATACATTAGATATGGATTTTTTAATATATAACTAGATTTTAGAACCATTAACTTTTGATTTAAGTATTCTAGTCTTTTATTAACTATATTATTAAGTTTATCTATTAATATAGATAAATTCTGTTCCTTTTGCTCGTATATGCTCTCTGGATTCTTAAGAACATAACTATTTTTTAAAGATGATAAGTATTTATCTAAATAATTAAGTTTATTTCTAATATTCTCATTTAATCTTATTTTATAATTATCAATTTGTTTGATTATATCTAACGTATTAGGTGCGCATAATTCAGCGGCTGCGGTTGGTGTTGGGGCTCTAAGATCTGCGACAAAATCCGCGATTGTGAAATCTACTTCATGCCCAACAGCGCTTATAATTGGCACTTTTGATGCAAAAATGCTGCGGGCAACGATTTCTTCATTGAATGCCCATAAGTCTTCAATAGACCCGCCTCCACGGCCAACTATTAAAACGTCTAAATCATAGTCTTGAGCGACTTTAATTTGTTTTGAAATTGATTCTTTTGCTTCTTCACCTTGAACTAATGCAGGAAAAAGTATTACTAAAGCCATAGGATATCTTCTCTTAATTGTGGTTAATATATCCCTGATCGCTGCTCCAGTTGGGGCAGTTACGACACCAATTCTTTTAGGAAATCTTGGTATAGGCTTTTTATATTTGGGGTCAAATAAGCCTTCTTTTTCCAAATCTTTTTTAAGCTTTTCATACTTAATGTATAAGGCCCCTACTCCATCTGGAATCATACTATTTACAATAATTTGGTATTTTCCAGTCGCTTCATAAACACTAACTCTACCAATAGCAAATACTTTTGTGCCTTCCTTTGGTTCAAAGTTTAATTTACTTGCACTTGAAGCAAACATTATAGCACCAATTACACTTGTATCATCCTTCAAACTAAAGTAAATATGTCCTCTAGAATGAATCTTACAGTTTGATATCTCACCCTTTAAATATACCGTATTTAGATGTACATCTGCATCAAATTTTCTTTTTAAATAATTATTTAATGCACTAACTGTTATGTAGTTTGCCATAATTACTCCTTAATTTTTTTATCTAAACAGGCATTAATCATATTTTTAACTTCTGTGCTAGAGTACTTTTTGGCAAGATTTAAAGCCTCGTTTATAACAACTCTTTTTGGAGTATCAGTATCTAGCTCATATAAAGCCATACGAAGAATAGAAGCTCCTGTTTTATCAAGTCTATTAATTTTCCAATCCAATAGATACTTATTTGCTTCTTTATTTAAATCATCATAGTTATCAATTACTCCACATAAAAGTGTTTTAAAGAAATCATCTTCATCTTGAATAATATCTTTAACAAGTTTATCGATTTCATCGTTCAAATTTGCTGCTTTGTATATTTCTATTTGATAAAGTGTTTTCATTACTTTTTCTCTTTGTAAACTTCTTTTAGACATAATATTCTCCTTAAAATCACGTAAATTTATTATAACAAAATTACTATTCTTTATCTAGGGTATTTTCCTCTTTTCCACCAAAATTTAGGAATAATGCACCTATAATACATGGAAGATAGAATGTTATAAATCTCCATGTAAGAAGTAAGCTTTTAAGTTTAGCACCATTTACAAAATTTGCAAAGAAACTTAAAAAGGCATATTCAGCGCCACCGCTTGCCCCTGGAAGTGGTATATAACAGCTAGTTAAAAATACATATGTGCTCGTTGTAATTGCCCCTAAAGCGTTGATACCTAGTATTCCTAAACTCTTTGCTAGAAAAAAAACAACTAAATAATTACATGCTAATGACAAAAACTGACAAATAAATCCTAATACAAACGTTTTCTTACTATCTAATAGACTTTGGCTTCCTTCATGAAACTCATTACATGTTTTAATCCATTTCTTATTAACATAATCAACATCTTTAACTAATTTAATCCTATTTAGTAATTTAACTATACCTAAAACGGTTCCCTTATTAAATTTATTAGAAAAACCTACTATTAAAAGAAATGCTAGAATTAAAATATTAATACCAAATCCTATAATAGTCATGTGTTTCAAAAACGGATAGAATGTAAATAAGTTAAATATTTTATTTGTAACTAAACTAATTAAAGCGATTAATATAAGTGATGTTTGAAACAAAATATAATTTTGAATAACAATATTTGTACCTTTTGATATAGCAATACCCCTTTTACGAAGTTCATATACTTGAAATGGTTGCCCACCACTTGATAATGGGGTTATTCCATTAAAAAACTTTGTTATCGCTCCTATTTTTAGTATACTGCGAAACTTAATCTTATCATTAATATTGATGGTTAAAAGATATAAAGTTATTTGTTCAAATAAAAATGATATAAAAAAGGTTAAGAGAGCGCAAAACAAATAAACATAATTTGAATTTATTATGTATGATAGAACGTCAAAAAAATCTTTTCTAAGTAGAAAAAACAATATTACTATTGTTAAAATAAAGATAATAATAGTATTTAGTTTGGAATTTTTTAATTTCATTTGTTTTATCACCTTGTATAATTATATCACTTATTTATGTTATTGTTAAGAAAAAAACTAGCATTAACTGCTAGCTTACACTTAGTATTTTTACATCGTATGATCCGTTTGGACTTTCTACGCTAACAATATCTCCAATTGTTTTACCAAGTATTGCTTTTCCGATAGGAGATTCATTAGAAATTTTATTTTCAAATGGATTTGCTTCTAATGATCCAACTATTTTATATTCTTCTTCATCGTTATCTTCAACGTAACTTATTAAAACGGTTGAACCAAGAGCAACTGCTCCATCAGAGTTTTCATTTTCTTCGATGATAACGGCGTTATCAATCATTCTTTCTAATTCTTTTATTCTCGCTTCTAACTGTGCTTGAGCATCTCTTGCTGCATCATAGTCAGCATTTTCTGATAAGTCTCCTAAAGCTCTAGCTTCTTTAATAGCTTCGATTACTTCGGGCCTCTTCACAGTTTTAAGTTCATTTAATTCCTCTTCTAGTTTTAAAAAACCTGAGGCTGTCAAAAAATATTCTTCTTTTTTTGGCATCTTAAATCACCTTTCATTTTTATATTTATTTTTAATGTTTAAGGACTTCTCTTTTCTAAGTCCAAGTAATGATACTACATTTAATTTAAAATGTCAAATACTTTTTTTCTTATCATACTATTTTTAATAATTTTTTTATTAAAAGGTATTTTAACAATTGTTTTAGGCTTATTAGCAACGGTAATTTCGTTGTTATCTTCATCATATAGTTTATCTATTTTAAACTCATAATTATTGTTTTCATAGTCAAAAACTTGGACTACGTCGCCTATCTTAAAGTAGTTTCTTACTTCAACTATTATATGCTTATTTTCATAATTTAGTACTAATCCTAAAAAGTCTTGGTTGGCTTCTTCTCTTAGACCATTAGTATAGTACTGGGTGGATTCACTTCTATTCGCATTAAAATACTGAACAATAGACTCCCTATTAGAGGCCCTATTAATCATTTCTTCACAATAACTAATATATTCATCATTTAAGGATTTTGTTTCTATTTTTTTTATTAAACTTTTATAGGTAGATAGTATTGTAGCGATATAATATATTGAACGCATTCTTCCTTCTATTTTTAGGGAAGCCACACCTAAATCGTTTAAATCTTTTATATAAGGTACCATATTTAAATCTTTGCTGTTTATTTCAAATTTATTATTAAGCTGCGGACAATCATAACTAAATCTGCATGCTTGCACACATCCCCCACGATTAGAATCTCTATTAGTTAAATAATTTGATAAAACACATCTACCAGAAAAACTGGTGCACATTGCTCCACTGATAAACACTTCTAACTCTAAAGAAGTATTATTTTTAATTATAGCAATATCTTCTTTTGTTGCTTCTCTAGCAAGAACTACCCTTGTCGCTCCAATCTTTTCATAAAACTTACATGCTCGTGAATTTAAAGTACTAGCCTGAGTGCTAATATGAATATCTAATTTTATATTATGTTCATTTATAGTTTCCCAAACTATTGGATCAGAAACTATTACAGCATCAACACCGATTTTTTCTAAAAACTTTAAATATGATAATAAGTCATCTTCAGCTTCCTTATCATGAAAAATAATATTAACCGGTACATA
>CADBSQ010000171.1 GCA_902797415.1 uncultured Erysipelotrichaceae bacterium
AGTTTTTTACCACATTTAGGACAATAGTTTCTTTTAAGTGTTGGTGTACTTTTTTTCTCAGGTTGAACATCTGTAATCTTTTCACCAAAGGTATAACCACACTCTATACATTTATCTTTGTTTTCAAGTCTTTTACCACACTTAGGACAAAAGTTTCTTTTAGATGTTTTTTTATTAAAAGACGAAAAATTGGAACTGAGTCTAGACTTTAGTTCCGCAATTTCTTTTCTTAGCTTTTCATTGTCAATAAATAATACAATTACCAAAATAAGTAATACTAGTGTTAACACATTACCACCAACCTTATTCTATAATTTATCCTATAATTATGACGCATTAGATTTATCATAATTAGCAAGACATATTGTCTTTGGTTCAAAACCGGTTACAGTGATACCTCCAGTGGCATCATTGTAATGTGCAGTTCCTGAAGTACAAATAACACTATTAAATGAATATGGAGCGCTAGGAACTTGAGAAGTTAGTGTACCTGGATTAACGTTAGATGATGATTGATAATCTTCGTTTTCTTGTAATAAATAGTAAATTTCTAAATCATCCGTTACTTCTTTAAAGTAAACATCACATGCTATTTGTCCAGTAATAGAGGTTAAATTTAATTTCCAGTTTTCAGTATCCCAACTAGCATAAGCATTACCATTATTACATTCAGCTTTTAAGAATCTATATGAAGTATCTCTACCAGGAACAGAATTAATTCTTGTTTTATTTCCCATATTGGAATCTAAAGTATACATTCTTGTAATAATATCAGCTTCATAGTAACCAGTTGTAATGTTTGAGGCAGTTAGTGTGTTATATTCATAACCACCTAGCACAGTTAAGTTAACTGTTGCTGCACTATTGCTAGTATTTTCAATAACTATTTTCATATCAACATTACTTCCAGTAGTACCAATAGTTCCATTCATGTTATCGCCAATATCGTAAGAATAATACACTGCTACATCAGGATTTGAAGATTGATATCCTAAAGCATACTTACTATTTATAGAGTTAGAACTCGCTAAATTAAGAGGAACTATTACAGTTTCTCCCGCAGGTACAGAAACCGAACCATTTGAATAATTAGGTGATGTACTAGTTAGTGTATAGCTTAGTTTTCCAACTGTTATTAAAGCTGCATTAAGTGTTTTAGTAAAGGTAAAAGCTGAATAAGTTGCCATGGTAAAAGTACAAAATAAGCCTATAAAGGATGTTACAATAAAGTAATTGGCTTTAGTTTTGTCCATGTATTTTATTTGTCTATGCAGTTTTTTGATTTTTTTAAAAAAGTGTTTAATCTTTATAATGTATTTATTCTTTTTAAATTGATTCAAGCGTTTTATTTTTTTTATAGATTTTGCCACACCACTCACCATACCTTATTACTATATTAGTATAACAAAAATTTATTTTATTTACAATCCATTCTTTAAAAGAATATGATTTTTTGTAAAAAATATATTCCATACTATCCAAATGAAAAGAATAAATATGAGGTTATTCAGTGTATGTTTTACTGATTGATATTTGTCTTAAAGTAACACTGTCATATTATATGCTAATTAAAAAAGACCTTAAAAAAGGTCTTTACTCATCAACTAGCTTTATGCTAGCGCCTACTTTGGATAATTTTTCTACTATGTTTTCATATCCTCTTAAGATATGTTCGATGTTTGTGATAGTTGTAATACCATCAGCGATCATACCGGCAACGAGCATTGCTGCACCGGCTCTTAAATCTGTTGCTTCCACTTCTTTTCCCTTTAAAGGGGTTTTACCTTTAATAGTTGCTATTCTATCCTTTAATTTTATATTAGCGCCCATCTCATTTAAATACTTTATATGACGCATTCTATTTTCGTAAATGGTTTCTTCAAAAATACTAATTCCTTCACATTGAGTTAAGAATGTACTCATTGGTTGGCCTAAATCCGTTGGGAATGCTGGATAAACATCTGTTTTTACATTTACACTTTTTAGGTTATCGCATTTAGAGATAATTAAATCATTTTTGCTTGATTTAACTTTTACACCAGATTCTTTTAACTTTTTTAAAAGAGCGTTTATATGATCTTTATTAACGTCCTTTATAGTTAATTTATCTCCGAGAAGGGATGCCATTATTGCAAAAGTTCCGGCTTCTATTCTATCTGGTAAGACAGTGATTTCTCCATCACCTAACTCTTGAACCCCTTCGATAGTAATTTTGTTTGTTCCTGCACCATCTATTTTTGCTCCCATGGAAATTAAGAAGTCAGCGACATTTTTTATTTCTGGTTCCATTGCAGCATTGATAATATTTGTTGTTCCTTCAGCTTTAACTGCTGCGAACATTATATTTAAAGTTGCTCCTACGCTTGCTTTTTTAAAAATGATATCAGCACCAACGAGTTTTTCAGCACTTATAGAGTATGTATCACCATTTTCAATAAAAACTTTAGAACCAAGCTTTTCAAAACCAGAAATATGGTAATCAATTGGCCTTTCTCCAATTACACAACCACCCGGAAAACTAATCTTTGCCTCTCCATATTTTCCAAGAAGTGAACCCATATAATAATATGATGCACGCATTTTTTTAGAAAAATTTTCACCAATCGTTTCATTTCTTACATTTTTATTATCAATATAAATCGTATCATCAATGTATTTTATTTCACTACCTAAATATTCCATCATTTCTATAAGATTTTGTACATCGCTTATATTAGGAACATTTTTAATTATACATTTACCGCTTGTTAAAATAGAAGCTGGAATTAAGGCAACAACGCTATTTTTAGCACCACTAACTTTAATTTCACCTTTTAATATTTTGTTTCCTTCAATTATAAGTTTTTTCATAATGACCTCTATTCTTTAAATTCAAAAATCATATCACAGATTCTAACTTCATCACCCTTTTTAGCCCCTGCTTCTTCTAGAGCATCATCGATGCCTAATCTTTTTAATTTTCTTGCGAATCTAAGTGCTGCTTCATCGTTTTCCATATTTGTCATTTTATATAGTTTTTCTATTTTTTTACCTTTTATAACAAATAGATCATCTTCTTTTTCAATAGTAAATGGTTTTTCCTCTTTAAATTCATAGTACATTACATCTTCAAAGTCAGATGAGTCATATAAACTTTTACTTTCAGTTTCTTTAACTAACTTAGCAAGAGAGTCAACCATTTTATCTAAACCATCAAGTGTGGCTGCAGATATAGGTATAACTAATATATCAGGGTATGCTTTTTTAAATTCTTTTAGATTTTTTTCTGCATTAGGTAAATCCATTTTATTGGCAATAACTACCATTTGTTTTTCTAGCATTTTTGGATTGTACCTTTCAATTTCTTTAGAAATTATTTCATAGTCTTCTATTGGATTTCTGTCTTCTTCAGCGCCTATATCAAGAACGTGAGCTAAAACCTTGCAACGTGATGCATGTTTTAAAAATTTATCTCCTAGTCCAATACCCTCACTTGCGCCTTCAACAAGTCCAGGAAGATCTGCCATTATAAAAGTGTAGCCTCCCTTTTCTGTAACTACCCCTACATTAGGAGAAAGCGTAGTAAAGTGATAGCTTGCTATTTTGGGTTTAGCCCTACTAATAAGGGAAAGAATGGTGCTTTTGCCAACACTTGGCATACCAATTAAACCAACATCAGCGATAACACTAAGTGATAACTTTAAAACTCGTTCCTCACCAGGTTCCCCCTTTTCA
Organism: uncultured Erysipelotrichaceae bacterium; assembly: GCA_902797415.1. Lineage (GTDB taxonomy): Bacteria > Bacillota_I > Bacilli_A > RF39 > UBA660 > RUG11867. The sequence goes on from CADBSQ010000171.1 coordinate 3,715, forward strand.
CTAAACATAGGTGCTGTGTTTACTCTGTTAGCAAATGCTTTGTTACCTCTTCCTCCTCGGCCGCCACGAGCAGCGATAACTTTTTGACCATCTTCTGTAATATCACCAATAACAAGGTTTGTATCCATATCAATTAAAGTAGTGCCAAGTGGAACTTTTAACTCAATATCATCACTGTTAGCACCATATCTATTTGAACCTTTACCATGTTCTCCTTTTCTAGCTTTTATAATCTTTTTATATTTAAAATCTATTAACGTTTTTAATGATCTATCTCCAACAAATACAACATTACCGCCTCTGCCACCATTACCACCATCAGGTCCTCCCTTAGGTACGTATTTTTCACGTCTAAAACTGGTGCAGCCGTCTCCACCATTACCAGCGATAACTTTTACAATTAGTTCATCAATAAACATAGCATTCTCCTAACTATTTGTACTATTTAAGTATTCTTCGATGATTTTATATATTTCATCTTTTCCTTTTTTGTTTATACTAGAGAAATAAACTAGCTTATCATCATCTTGTAGTCTTAAGTTTTCATTAATTAGTTTTATTTGTTTTTCCCTAGTTTTTGGTTTAACTTTATCAAATTTAGTTGCAACTACTGTCACAGGTATTTTATAAAATTTTAAATAGTTATACATTAAAATATCATCTTCAGTAGGTTTAATTCTAAAATCAATAAGCATAAAAACACATTTAAGGTTATATCTTGTTTTTAAATAGTCTTCAATCATTAAACCAAATTTCTTTTGGGTTGGTTTATCAACTCTTGCATAACCATAACCAGGAACATCAACTAAATAAAATTCATCATTTATATGGTAAAAATTTAGTGTTCTTGTTTTACCAGGTGTACTTGAGGTATGAGCATAGTTTTTTCTGTTAACGATAGTGTTTATAAAACTACTTTTACCAACGTTACTTCTGCCAACTAGTAAGAACTCTGGTTCTAACTTTTTAGGGTATTGATCCTGTCTAACCGCAATATGCGATAATTCAACGCTTTTAATTTTCAAAACATATCACTTCCGTGTCTTCATTATATAAAATATTATAATTTTTTGCAAACAATAAAAAAATTG
>CADBSQ010000172.1 GCA_902797415.1 uncultured Erysipelotrichaceae bacterium
ATGTTAAGCTCGCTCGAATATTTTTTAATATCAATGGTTTTGATTTTATCATTGAACTCTTGTTTACCTATATCACTGGTGCTTAAACCAAGGCTTGCAATTAACTTATTAGCTACATCATAACTCTCTGGATGGATTCTTGTTTTATCAAGAGGGTTTGTTCCGTCTGGGATTCTTAAAAATCCAATTGCTTGTTCATATGCTTTATCAGTTAAACCTGCATCTTTTAATTCTTCGCGTGAAGAGAATTTATGTAACTCTTTATATTTCATTATCTTATTAATTAATGGTTTGGTTAAACCTGAAATATAATTAAGTATATTACTACTTGCAGTATTGATATTAACTCCTACTTCGTTAACAACTTTCATAACGGTAAAGTCAAGTTGTTCTTGTAAGTTTTTTTGATTTACATCATGTTGATATTCCCCTACTCCAATTGATTTAGGGTCTATTTTTACAAGTTCAGCAAGTGGATCTTGAAGTCTTCTACCTATTGATATAGCACTTCTTTTTTCAACAGTAAGGTCAGGAAATTCTTTAATCGCTTCTTTGCTTGCCGAGTAAACACTAGCACCTGCTTCGCTTACAACCGTGTATAATACTTTAGTTCCTTTAATAGCATCCGCAACAAACTTAGTTGATTCACGGGATGCAGTTCCGTTTCCTATAGCAATTAAATCAATTTTATATTTATCAATTAATGCCAGAAGCATTCTTTTTGCACCTTCTACATCATTTCTGGGCTCATTTGGATAAATAACTTCTATATCTAAAACATTTCCGTTCTCATCAAGCGCAGCTAACTTACATCCAGTTCTAAATGCTGGATCAAAACCTAATACTCTAGAACCCTTTATAGGACTTGTTAAAAGTACATTTTCTAAATTTACACCAAATGTTTCAATAGCTTTTTTCTCTGCTTCCTCTGTGATTTCACTTCTAATTAGTCTTTCTATAGATGGAAGCATTAACCTTTTTAATGCGTCTTTAATTGCTTCTTCAACATAAGGCACTACAAAGGAATCTTCTTTTTTAACGATTTTACTTCTTAAGTGGTTATAAATGTTATCTTTATCATATTCTAGTTTCACACTTATTACTTTTTCTTTTTCAGCGCGGTTGATAGCAAGAAGTCTATAGTTTTTTATATATTTGATTCTATCCTCAAATTCGTAGTACATTTCATAAACTTTCTTTTCATCATCAGCATCTTTCTTCTTTTTGGTTACAATTTTTCCAGTATGAAAAATGTAGTTTTTAGTACTATCTTTATAATAGGTGTTATTACTTATCCATTCACTAATGATGTGTTCTGCACCTTCTATTGCCTCTTCTACAGGCATATCATAGCCACTTGCAAGAGAATCTATATCCCCATTAAGAGGGAAAGACATTATTATTTTAGCAAGAGGTTCTAAACCTTTTTCACGAGCAATACTTGCTTTAGTTTTTTTACCAGTTTTATATGGTTTATAGATCTCATCTATTTCGGCAAGTTTAGTGCATTTTAATATAGCTTCTTTAACGTCCTCAGTAAGCATACCCTTTTCATCAATTAATCTAATAGTGTTTTCTTTCTTTTCCAAAAGATTTACTTGATAATTGTAAGCATCACTAATTTCTTTTATTTTGGTTTCATCTAAATTACCAGTAACTTCTTTTCTATAACGAGCAATAAATGGAATTGTTGCCCCTTCTTCAAGCAAACCTAATACTGCTTCGATTTGTTTTGTTGTAATATTTTGTTCTTCACTTAATTTTGTTATTATTTCTTCGTTCATAAACCCTCCACTTTAATTTACGCTTTATATTATAGCGCATTTAATAGATTTATTCAAAGATTATTTATGATGATTGTTAAAACAAAAAACAAATTCATAGAGAATTTGCTTAGATCATAGTTTGTTATTTTTGTATTTTAGAGTTTTGAAGTATTTCTTTTGAACTTGGAAAATATGCCTCCCAATTTTGCTTAATATCTTCGTCATTTTCTGATAATGTGTTTAGTATAGTTCCTAAAAAAATGGTATAGTCTCTTGTATCATTACCTCGGCATTTATACAAGATATTATTTAAAATATTCATTTCTTCTATAGTTAGATCAGTTATTTTTTCAAGTTCTAACAGATATGGTAAAAGAATATCTACTTTTTCAAAATCCTCTAACTCTTCTTGACATAATTCTATCACGTTTGTAAGTAATATATTTTCATTGTCTAAAGTTACAAGTCTTTCTAGACGGCGTATACCATCAGTAACAGTTAAGATAGCATTATCAAATGGACTTGATAAGATACTGTCTTTCCCATTTTTTCTAACTATATTTGCAAAGCAGCTGAAAGCATCATCAAGAGAATAAAATCTATCTATTAATCTTTTTTTTCCTTTCTTGTAAACAAAAACTTCACCACCATTTTTAAATTTTTTTAAGTGCACAACATCCAATTCATCGCTATTTATAGCAAAATATAAATTATCTGCTTTTGAATTTAGTGACTCCGTAAAAATATTCTCTGGTTGTTTTATAGTTCCTTTAAATTCCATATTTAACCTCCATTACGTGATGCTTATTATAAATCATATTGATCTAAAGAACAAGAAAAAAAACAATCATGTAGACTGTTTTAGACTAATAAATAAATTATTATTTAGAGTAATATTTTTTCCATATAATGCTCTCTTAAATTCTTTTTAAGATTCTTTCTTTTCCAAGAAGTCTCATAATTTCATAAAGATCTGGTGTCATGCTTTGACTTGTGATTGCAACTCTTAAAACAGTTGATACATCACCCACATGTCCCTTATAGTTTTCAGGATTTTCTTTGTATTCTTTTACTTCTCTAGCATATCCATGTTTTTCG
>CADBSQ010000173.1 GCA_902797415.1 uncultured Erysipelotrichaceae bacterium
AGGGAAAATAAAACCGTTGAAGAAATTGCAGAGTTTTATACCAATGCATTTTTAGAAGATGCTAAAAAGCTTAATATAGTAATCCCTGAAATACTAGAACCTGCTTCTAAAAATATTGATATGTATATAAAAATCATTAGTTCGCTTCTTGAAAAAGGATATGCTTATGAATCAAATGGAAATATTTATTTTGATATATCCAAGCTGGATGATTATTACAAACTAACTAATCATAAAATAGATGAAATGGTTGTAGGGGTTAGAGAGGGCGTTGAACACGACGATAACAAGCGTAATCAAGAAGATTTTGTATTATGGTTTACTAAAAGTAAATTTGAAAATCATGAGATGAAATGGGATAGTCCCTTTGGTGTAGGTTATCCTGGATGGCATATAGAATGTTCTGGTATAGCAATTAAAACATTAGGAGAATACTTAGATATTCACTGTGGAGCAGTTGATAATATATTTCCACATCATACCAATGAAATAGCCCAATCAGAGAGCTATTTAGGTCATAAATGGTGTAATTATTGGTTCCATCCAGAGCATTTAAACCTTAAAGATGGTAAGATGAGTAAAAGTAAGGGTAACTTTATTACAATAAATACTTTAATTGAAAAAGGATTTAGTCCATTATCATTTAGATTTATGTGTTTAAATAGTCACTATAAAAAGCAATTAGAATTTTCCTACGAAGCCTTGGAAAAAAGTGAGCAACAATACAAAAAGCTATTGAATAGAATAATTATGATTACAGAAGAGGGTGAATTTCAAGAAATGGCTTACAATGATTATAATCAAAAATTCGCAAATACTCTTGAAGATAATTTAAATACTGCAAATAGCTTAACTGTTCTATATGATGTAATAAAAGATTCATCCCTTACCGACAAAACTAAAACTGATTTAATAAGAAACTTTGATAAAGTTTTAAGTTTAAACTTGGTAAATGAAAAACAAAACAAACTTCATCCACAACATGAAGAAATAATGAAACTAATTAAGCAAAGAAGTGAATATAAGGAACAACACAGATTTGAGGAAGCCGATGGCATCAGAAATGATTTGTTACAAAAAGGCATAGAACTTATTGATACAAAAGATGGAACTATTTATAAAATAAGAGAATTTTAAAAAGAAATCATTAACTTGATTTCTTTTTTCGATAGTCATTTTTGAGAATAATTACTTTTGGTTTTTCATCTTCAATTTCTTTAGGTATTGCTCCGTATTCACCGTTTAGATAAGCCTTACTTATCTTTTTGTCAAATCTTTCTGTTTTAAAGTTTTCAAGTGGGAATAATACAGTACCTTCCTCTTTTTTTTCTGAAAACCATATCTCATCTCTTCTTACAATATTAAAATCTAAATTATTTGACTCATGGCCTACGGTAATTATTTGATTCTTATTTTTTATCTTAAAGAACAATTCTAAGAACTTACGAGAAACAATTGGGTGAAGTGAATAGTCGAAATCATCAATTAAAAACAATTTGTTTTTAGAGATTAAAATATATACTAATTCAATTATCTTAATTGCTCCCAAGCTCAACTTATATTCTTCATAATCATCATAAATAAATTTAATTCTATAGACTTCAATGTCTTCATCATCAGTTTTTAAGCTAAATAGGTAATTATTAATTCTCAAAGTAAAATAATTAACATCACTGTTAGTTACAATGTTAATAATCTTTAGAAATGTAGATTTAGAGACTTTTTCACTAAGGAATTCTATGTTAGTTTTTTCTTCTACTATATCTTTAACATTAATATCAAATAATTTCAATGCACTTAAAATTGATTCTTTTCTACGAATATAATTTGCCGTTATTAGGTTAGTATTCTTTGATGAAAAATAAATCATATCATATAAGAAAAAACTATAAATCTTGTTAACAGCAACATACTCTTCGTCATCTAAATCCATATTAGATATTCGATTTTTAATTTCACCTAGAAAAAGGATTCTTTTGTTATCTTTCATTTCTTCTAAAAGACCAGCAAAAATAGATCTTTTCTTAATGTTGCTACCAAACTTATATGTGGTTTTTTCTAAGTTTCTATCAAATAATACTTTTTTATTCTTTCTAGTTATGTCATACAAACTTTCTTCTGTAATTTCTTTTTGTAAAGAATTAATTTTGTAAGAATATAAGTATTTTTTCTTATCGATTTTAAGGATATAACTAAATTCAGAGATAGGCCTATTTTTATCGTTTTTATAATTAAATTCAGTGATAAAACTTGTCCCTCTAACTAGTATTTTCTTTACTAAATTTATAGCATCAATTAAGTTTGACTTACCTGAAGAATTTGCTCCATAAACGCCTAAATACATAAGAATTTTTTCTTTTTCATTTATGATGTGATTACTATGATTTTTAATTTTACTTCCAACAAAAGATATTGTTTGTTTATCCCCAATGGATGTGAAATTTTTTACTGAAAACTCAACTAGCATATCTATCCTCCTAAGACAATTATTCTAAGTAATATATAAACTAATACAAGAAGACCAACTATTTTTAATTGTTTTTTTCTAAAAATAATTGTTTCTAATTGTTCATCTATTCTTCTTAAGTATTTTATTTGCCAATTAAATTCTTTTACATAGGCATATACCTTTTGGCCTTTTTTGAATTCTTCATTAGCATCTATATAACAATCACAAGGTATGATATTTTTACCATCCTTTATGTTTATTTCTAATATTTTTTGCATAGGGTTGGTTGAATCAAGTATTTCAACTATTCGACCCACATATCTTCTAGGAGTTTTCAACAAATATATAAGCAAAAAAATAGAAATACAAATAAAGATTGCACAAAAGATGGAAACTATTCCCAGCTCATTAAAAATGACGGATACATCGTTTAAACAGTAATGTCCTCTAAACTTTTGCTTTGAACCTGCCAGTATACCCATGCTGGATACTCCAAAAAAAACAATAAACAATATGCCTGGTATTTTTGAATATACATTTGTATCTTTAACTCTTATCTTCATTTTCCTTCATCCTTACAATATAATTATATATTTTTTTCTTAAAAAATACAACTATTTTGTAATAAAATACGAAAAAAACATTAGAAATAGCAAAAAAAACGTTCAAATAGTATAATTGAACGTTTTTATGTGGTTTAGTCACAGTAAAAGTTTTAATTATTGTTTTTTTATCTCTTCCATCAGTTTATTATAATTATTTGTTAATTCATCTGTTTCAAAATATATTGTATCGCCATCGACATTCCAAGATTTAGCATTTTTAACTAAATAATTTAATACTTTTTCAACTTTATCTAAAAGGTTTAAATTAATATCGATTTGTTTTTTTAGTTCTTTTTCACTCTTAGATTCAATAATGTTTCTAGCGATTTGGTTTTTATAATATGTTACATAGTATTCAGTTAAATCTTTTTTTTCAATATACTTCATAACATATTCTTCTTTAGATTGTTCATTAAACTTTTTCTTTAACTGAGTTAAAGTTTCTTTTGATTTCTTAATTTCTTCTAAACTCGTTTTAAATTCTTTACCATCACTTTTAAAATTATCCATGGTTAGTAATTTACTCGTTTTATCATTTTGGAAGTAATCTTTGATTTCATCGACAGTTTTTTGATTATCCTTTAAATAATTTTTATATGCCTTTTCAATTACTCTATATTCTCCGTTGGTAACATAAGTGGATAGTTTCTTATTCATTTTCTTTTCATCAAAATTTTTTTCATTTAGCATTTTGTTTATTGAACTAATTTCAGTAGTTAAAACTCTTTCTTCTTTCATGTTTACAAATATATTAATACCGATCAAACAAACTGCAAGTATGATAAGCATTACTATAAACAATACAACTTTAGATGAGACCTTTTTAGTAGTTTTTTTAATAGTTTTCTTTGCCATAATTACTCCTTCTTAATTTTTATTATACATAGAAAAAACAAATTGTCAATTTATGGCTTTCGTTTAGAAAGTTCAACTACCTTTTTCCAAAGTCTGGGGCCCACTATACCATTTTTATCAAAACCATAATCGTTTTGTAGCTTTAGAACTGATTTTTCTGTTAAATCATCAAATATGCCATTTACTCTAACACCAGGGATAGACTTATCAAACTTACATATTGCAAGCAGAAATTTTTGAAAACGTTTAACATCTTCACCCTGAGTTCCCTTAGTCAAAAAATAATCTGGATATAGTTCATCTATAAACTCCTTATACTCACTTGGAAATGATCTTAATATATTATTGTAAGCATTTTTTAGTGCATTATAGTCTGTGTAAGTAAAAATACCTGATTCCTTAAGTCCATATTTTTTCTGAAAAGCTTTAACCATTGTAATGGTGTTATTGTTATATATAGAATTGGTTGGTAATCTAGGTATATCATTATCTAAAAAAGCAATTGAGTCTAAAAAATAATGTATATGTTCAACTTCTATACCGGTGTCACCATATTTTAAAGTATCATTATATAAAAAGCTTGCTTCTTCTTTAGATAAACCCTCTGAGTAGAGATCAGCTAGTTTTTTAACACTTGTATAAACGTATTTTATCTTATACCATGTAGCTTTATCAACAACTCCAGTTTTGGGTAAATTAAATATTTCTTGAAATTTTAAAACAGCTTCTTTTGTTTCTTCATCATATATACCTACGCTTGATGTAATACCTGGTATAGCTGGGTAGTTTTGTTTGATCCTTTTTAAGTCTCGTTGTATTGCCAGAACTGGATTACCAGCGCTTCCAAGGCCAATACTGTAACCTGGAAATCCCATTGTACTATCACCAACTTCTGCATCATACCTAATTGAAATATCCTTTCCATAGTAATACTTTAATATTTCTAAAGGTGTTTTTCCCTGATTAGCTAGTGAAACTGTTCCCCATTGTGATAACCCTGCACATGTTATTTTTCTACCATCACAATACTTTGTAAAAAAAGGCTGTATTTGACCGTTCTTAACAACATAATTGTTAAAGATATCATCAACGATATCACCAATATTTTCGTAGATAGCACCATTTTCAACATACATTTGATCATAAGCAGGGGAGGAAGTTATATCAAAGTTATAGCCCTTGCTACGGTACCATTCATTATAAATTCTATTCATAGTAAAAGAGATTATTGTATAAATATTTGCAATTAAAGCGTTCTTTGGCCATGTTGGATATATTTCGTGGGAAGCAACATTCCCAATATAATTAGTAAAGGAAACCGTTACATTTTTTGCATCATCATCAGGTTTACCTAAATGTACAGTAATATTGTTTGGAACAATGGGGTACCTAATAGACATTATTTTCACCCAATACAATGTTTATGTTTTGAATAACAAGTACATTTTCATAAATAGAAATAACATATTTATAATAATCTTTGCCCATGTAGCTCGCTGTAACACTATAATTAGTTGATTTAGGTTCCTCTTCATCGTTAAAACTTATTCTTGGCGCAGGCAATTTAATATTTTCAATTATTCCTGACTCATTTGTTTTACCCTCATAAAATACAACAATCTTATCATCAATTACCTTCGAGACTTTTATAGCAAGATTCTTTACTGGCATTGCTTCACTCGCAGTGTAGGCTCTTATTTTTAATGATCCCTCAACAGGATTTTGTTCCAAAAAGAATTTAAAAAAATCTAAAGACTTAACGTCATTTATTTTATATATTTTCATTTAACCTCCTAAATAATTATTTGCTGTCCTATAGAGAGAATATTTGTTTTAAGGTTATTTTTTTGTTTTATTAGGTCTACTGTTGTATTAAACTTTCTAGCAATAGAATACAAGTTATCTCCCTTTTGAACAACATATGATTGATTACCAGAGTAATCATTACCAAAGCATTCTTCTACTTCATATGTTACCCCAGATGGAAGTCTAATTTTTAGTACCTGACCTATTTTAAGGATATTATTTGTTAACGCATTGTCCTTCATTAAAATGTTTAAATCTAAGTTATTTTTTTTGGCAATAGAATATAAATTATCTCCTTTTTTAACTGTATAGCTAGTATAAGAGGGCATATACATATCTTCTTCTTTGGTATACATTTCTGGAATACGTAGTATTTGACCTATGGTTAGACTAGTTGTTTTTAAATTATTGAGTTTCATGATCTCATTAACTGTAGTTAAATATTTTTTACTGATAGCGTACAGATTATCTCCTTTTTTTACGGTATACATAAACATTGTATTAGGATTAGTTCCAGAATAGGGCGGTATTTTAAGTATTTGCCCAATTTGTAAAGATTCAGCTTTAACATTATTTAGATTTGCTAAATCGATTGCAGATACACCGAATTGATTACTTATACCATATAAAGTATCTCCTTGTTGAACAATATATTCTGTTATAAAAATCACCTCAAATAATAATATGTTAAAACTCTTAAAAAAAGAATTTTAATCATATAAACTAAACATTATAAAAAACAATTAATTGTACATAATAGTTTTAGGTGATACAAATGGATGAAAACATTGAAATGATTAATTTTATGCACAAAAATGCGGAGATGGGATACTTAAGTAGTTTAGATGTTTTAAATAAGATTAAAGAAACGGATAATAAAATCAAAAGAGATTTAGATTTATTAACCTCTGAATATAAAAAATATATGGATGAAAGCAAACGAATAATAAAAAAGAGTAAAACATCTATATCTAAAAACAGTCTTTTTACGAAGGTATCTTCTAAAATGGGAATAGAGATGGAATTAAACAAAGATAATAGTGATTCAGCGATTGCTAGAATGTTAATTCAAGGTTTAACTATGGGTGAAGTTGATATAGAGTCAAAAATAAACAACTATAAAGAAACTTTGGATAAAAACATTTTAACCCTTGCAGAAAAATATAAGAACTTTCAACATGATTTCATACATACATTTAAAGAATATCTATAAAAAAATTAAACTTTCTACAGTTTAATTTTTTATACCTTCATACCAGTTTTTAATTTTATCTTTTAGACTGGAAGTGATTTTACCAGTAGTTTCACCAATAATTCCAAATGCTTCCTTTGTATATATCTTTAACTGATCTCTATTTCTAATTATTTCATTATAGTTATCTTTTCCGAGTTTTTCTTTAGAAAAATCACTTAACTTTATTGATCCTCTTTTTATAATATCACTTGCCTTATTAAATGCAAGTTTTGTTTTTTGGGATATAGTATCTTTATAGTTAGGAAATTTTGCATCTAATTTAGCATCTATATTTGATGATTTTTTAAGTACCTCTTTTTTACCCTCGTCACTTAATTCATCAAAAGAAATACCATTTATTTTCCCGTCGTAAAATAAAAAATCTACTATGCCAATAAATACTCCTTTGGCTTTAGATTTTTCTGTATTATTTAAATAATTAACTTTTTCATCAATATCTTCCAAGTATTCTAATACTTGTTTATCTTTTTTCGTAAGATTATTGTTATCATTTTCTTCTATTTCATAAATATTATTTTCTTTAACAGTACTATTGTTTTCGATATTAGTATTGTCGTTTTGTTTTTCTTCCTGTTTTATTGTTTTTAAAGTTGATATTTCTTCCTCTAGACTTTGTATTTTTTTACTATTATTAATCGATATTAAAAAGAGAGTAATTAATGCAAATATAAGAAGAATAATTAATAAAATATCACTTTTCTTTTCCCCATCTGAATAGTAACTCATCAAAAACCACCTTTAAAGTATAATATAATAATATTGAAAAAAAAGCAATTATATTTTATAATTATTAAAAGAATATAAAGTAGGTGGATAAAGTGTTTAAAAAAGGTTTTTTAACAGAAAGAGAAAAGTATGTTTTAGATGGTTATTTTAGGGCTGCAAACTATGTTTCTGCATGTCAATTATATTTGATGGATAATCCACTTTTAAGAAGACCTCTTAGCACTTCAGATATAAAGCCAAGATTAGTTGGTCATTGGGGTACAGTTCCTGGTCAAAATTTTATCATTACCCATTTAAACAGACTAATAAAGAAGCATAATCTAAACATGATGCTTGTTGTAGGTCCTGGTCATGGTGGTAATGCAGCAGTTTCAAATTGCTACTTAGAAGGAACATATTCTAAAATATACAAAAATATCCCTGAAAATGAAGAAGGATTAAAAAAACTGTTTAAACAATTTAGTTTTCCTGGTGGTATATCTAGTCATGTTGCCCCAGAAACTCCCGGTTCCATAAATGAAGGCGGGGAACTTGGATATTCACTTGCTCATGCCTATGGAAGCGTTTTAGACAATAAGGATCTGATAACTGCCTGTATAATCGGTGATGGTGAAGCAGAAACTGCTCCTCTTCAGGCAAGTTTCCACATAAATAAAATAATAAATCCAGAAAAAGATGGTATAGTACTCCCTATACTTCATTTAAATGGTTATAAAATATCAAATCCAACTTTACTCAGTCGTATAACATATACAGAATTAGTAAGTTATTTTAAGGGTTGCGGTTATACACCATATCTTGTTAGAACGAGTGAAAATGAACATGATAATATGGCCATCGCTTTGGAAAAAGCGCTTTTAGATATAAGAAAAATTAAAAGAGGAGTAAAGATACCATTCCCTATAATTATATTTAAATCTAAAAAAGGATGGACTGGACCAAAACAGGTAAATGACTTAAAAATAGA
>CADBSQ010000174.1 GCA_902797415.1 uncultured Erysipelotrichaceae bacterium
ATAAAGATTATTTCCAAAAATATACTGGATAAGGGCTATGTGCCAAATGATAGGGCGTTTTTAGAAAGTCTTCCCGGAATAGGTAGAAAATGTGCTAATGTAATTTTATCAGAACTTTATAATGAAGATTTAATCGCTGTTGATACACATGTATTAAGAACAAGCAAAAGACTTGGTATTGCAGAAGAAACAGACTCACCCCTCGAAATAGAAAAAAAATTAATGAAAACTTTTCCCAAGGGTGAATATTCTAAACTTCATTTAAGACTAGTTACCTTTGGTAGAAACATCTGCAAAGCCAAAAATCCTTTATGCAATAAATGTCCTTTTTATCCATGTAAATTAAAAAAGTAGACTAGATCTACTTTTTTAATAATTCACAAGCCTCATCCTGTGATAAATTAACTTCCTTTTCATATGTTGGAATTAAATGCATATGATAGTGTTTTATAATTTGTGGTTTACCATAATTAACCACTTGAATAACACCATCAATATTAGGATATACTTCCATCATTTTAGTTGCAATTTTTTTAGAAACCTTATATATGCGAGCAAGCATCTCCATGTCCATTTTCATAATATCTTCAAAATGGTTTTTAGGTATTATCAAAGCATGCCCTGGACTATCAGGATTAGCGTCCATTATTCCTAAAACAAATTCATCTTCATAGAACTTTTTGCTCTCTAATTCTCCATCTATGATTTTACAAAAAACATCTTTCATCTTTATCACTCCAGATTCATTTTATCTTAATTTTAAACTTTTTACAAGAATAAAAAAGACTATAGATTAATTGTCGATAGTCTTTTTAGTTTTCTATTTATTTGTTTTTTCGTATTCGTCTTTAATGTCATTTAAGAATTTATACTTAGCAGTATAGTAGTAAGGCAAAATCCAAATTTCAAGTAGGAATAAAGTAAATACAGCAAGAATGTGCCAACCAATGAAACTTAGTTCGAAAACAAATAAATCCATTTTGTGGCCTCGCATCATATCTTCACTTTTTCTAAGTGTTTCCATATAACCTAAGTCTTTATATTTTGCATCAGACAAGATTAGTGGTACTAGGGCATATGCTATAGATTTAATAATACCAGGAATTATTAATAATAAACACCATAAGAATACAAATATTGTTTGTAAAATATTTACTACAAATATTCTTACAAAATCCTTTGCATAACTGAATAAATCCATAAACTCATGTTTCTTATCTTTGATAAACTGTGTCATATAATATGCAAAGCCAACAGTTACAAAGTAAAAGAATATTCCCAAACTAATTCCATAACTAGTTACCGTTAGTTTGCCATCTACGAAATCAACTTTTTCTCCAATTGTTAATGTTGATAAAACATTTACAACAATGATAGCAACTAACAGTTCTATAATATGACCTTTAATCTTAGATTTTGCCCAATTCTTAATTTCAGCTCTGTTCATCCAAATCAACTCCTTTAACTATATTGTACTAATTATTTCTAATAAAATCCAGTATTTTTTTAATGGTACAAATATTTAGTGTTAAGCATATCTTAAATTAGGAGGTTCTATTATGTCAGATTATAAGGAGATTGTTACCAAGGCGGTAATTGGAAAGGGTAAAAGAATAACAAATCAAAAGTGCACGATATCCCCAGAGAAAACTCCAGATACTGTTCTTGGATGTTGGATTATTAATCATCAGTTTAAGGGCGTTAGCAATGGAGATAATGTATTAATAAATGGCTCATTTGATGTAAACGTTTGGTATTCATACGAGAATAATACTAAAACAGATGTCATTGCTAGTACCTTTAATTACGATGATAACGTTATCATTCCTATAAATCACAGCACAAAACTAACCGATAAAAGAGAGGTTATTATTTCAAGTCTATCTGATCCCAATGTTACAGATGTTAAAATAGAAGATGGCAATATTACATTTGATGTTCACAAAGAACTTGCAATCGAAATAATAGGTGACACATTACTTAGAGTTAATGCCTTTGAATTACAGGATGACTATACTATAATAAACGAACCAATGAATGAAAGTATTTCTAATGAAATCGATAATTCTATTAATGAGAACTACTTAGAAGAAAACAAAACTAGCGAAGAAGCGCCTTTATAAGCACATCGCTAGTTTTGTTTTTAATAACCATATCGTAAATTGAATTTAGTAGGGGAGTTTTAATTTTTAAATTTTTAAATAACTTATAAAGAATTATTAAATTCTCATATCCTTCTACTGTGGTTTTATCTAAATAAGTTTGTTTTTCCTCCTTGCTACCTTTTGCACATATTATTCCAAAAGTAAAGTTTCTAGAAGTTGGACTTGTAGATGTAAGAATTAAATCACCAATACCTGCTAAAGTATTGGAAGTGCTTTCTTTCAAATCCATACTTTTAAAAATAAATTTCATTTCATTTAATGCTTTATACACCAATAAACATTTGGTAGAATAACCTAATCCTAAACCATCAATTATACCATTACCAATAGCATAAACATTTTTAATTACTCCGGATAAAGATATGGCTTTTATATCATCTGTATATTCTAATAAAGTATTTTGATATATTTTCTCAAGTTTATCAAAATCTTTTTTATCTGTACTAGCAAAAGTAAATCCAACAGGTTCTAATGCATTAACATCAACAGCAAAAGTTGGACCAGATATAACACCAACATGATTATTTGGTAAAGCCTCTTTCAAATATTCATAAATAAATGTACCATCATCTAGTATTCCTTTTGATCCAATTATAAATAAAGTTTTTTCTTCAGCATATTTTTTTATTTCATCAATACAAGACTTTATAAATTTGGTAGATATTAATATATAAACAATATCGGCGTCTTTTAAAAGTTCTTCATAAGAATTAGTAAATTTCAACTTACTTAAAGAACTGATTTCATTAACTTTTCTTTCAGTCCACACAATTAAATCCTTATTATATTGTGATAATTTATTAGCAGTACCTAGACCATACACACCTGATCCAATAATTCTTATTTTCATTTTATTTCCTTCTTTCTTCATCGTATTTTTTTAATAATTGTTCAAATTTATTATTCTTAGGTACATAGTAAACCCTATCTTTAAGTTTATCTGGCAAGTATGTTTGTTTAACATAGTATTTTGGATAATTATGAGGGTATTTATAGTCTTTACTATGGCCTTTAATTATCTCTGGCACTTCGTATACATTGCCACTATTAATATCGTTTAACGCCTCATTAATTGCCATATAAGCACTGTTTGACTTAGGAGATAAAGCCATTTCAACAACAAGTACTGATAAAGGAATTCTTCCTTCTGGCATTCCTAAGAGTTTAACACTTTCAATAGCTGCATGTAGTTTTGGCCCGAGAGAAGTATTGGCAAGACCAATATCTTCATAAACAATAACACTAAGACGTCTAAAAATACTATCAAAATCACCAATAGTAATAAGCATTGATAAATAATATAATGCAGCGTTAACATCACTACCACGAATAGACTTTTGCAAAGCAGATAATAATTCATAATGATTATTGCCGTTCTTGTCTGTTTTTAACACTGGTCTATCTGTAATTCTTTTAAGTAAATCCTCACTAATTTTTTTATCAGGACTACTATAATAAAGCATTTCAAGCAGATTAAGTGCATATCTTGTATCTCCACTAGAAAGATAACTAATCTTTTTTAAAATGTTTTTTTCTAATTTAATACCATCAAACTTAGTACATGCTTTTTTAAGTATTTTTAAGACATCATCTTCACTTAAAGTGTTAGCTTTTAATATTTGAACTCTACTTCTTATTGCCGGATTAATAACATAATAGGGGTTTGATGTAGTAAGACCCAAAATAGTAATTAAACCAGACTCAATATGAGGTAGTAATATATCTTGTTTTCCTTTATCCATTCGATGAATTTCATCAATAATCACAAACATGTGACCAGCCATCTTAGCTTCCTCAATAACAATATCTATATCACTTTTTTTACTTACAGCCATATTTAAAAATCTATATGGTATATTAAGTTCATTAACAATAGCAAAAGCAATACTAGTTTTACCAGTACCTGGTTCTCCCCAAAGAATAATAGAAAACATCTTTTTATTTTTAACTAAATTTGTAATAATACCACTTTTACCAACTAAATGATCTTGTCCAACAATATCTTTAAGCCGAGTAGGTCTAAGTTTATTTGTTATAAGCATAATACCACCCAATAAGTATTATAAAACAAAAACTAGTTATTTACTACCATAAATG
>CADBSQ010000175.1 GCA_902797415.1 uncultured Erysipelotrichaceae bacterium
TTATAAATCCATACTTTAACACCGATTTTACCATAAGTAGTATCAGCTTCACTTGTAGCATAATCTATATCTGCTCTTAAAGTATGAAGTGGCACAGTACCTTCTGTATAACCTTCACTTCTAGCAATTTCAGCACCATTAAGTCTACCAGAAACCTTAGTTTTAATACCTTTGGCACCAGCTTTCATAGTGTTTCTAATTGCTCTTTTTTGTGTATTTCTAAATGAAGCTCTGTTTTCAATTTGATTAGCAATTTGATCTGCTACTATTTGAGCATCTAAGTCAGGATTTTTAATTTCAACGATTTGAATATAAACATCCTCACCAGTAACACGTTTAATGTTTTGTTTTAGCTTTTCAATTTCTTTACCGCCTTGACCAATAATAACACCTGGTCTTGCAGTAGAAATCTTAACATTTATTCTTTTTGGAGTTCTTTCAATAATTATTTTTGAAACTAAAGCTCCTTTAAGTTGTTTTTTAAGATATTTACGAATTTCAATATCCTTAATTAATGTATCGGCAAAATCTTTTTTATTTGCATACCATTTACTTTTCCAGTCTTTGTTTATACCTAATCTAAATCCATTAGGATTAACTTTTTGTCCCATTATTTTGCCTCCCCATCTACTTCATTTTTACCATCAGATAATTTAATAATTATATGACTTGTTCTATGATCATTTCTTGCAACTTTAGCACGAGATGCTATTTTTACTCTTTTAAGAGTTTGGCCTTGGTTTACATAGCATTCACTAATGAATAGATCTGCTTCGTTTAAACCATGGTTATTTGTTGCATTTGCAGCAGCTGAATTTAATGTTTTTAAAATCATTCTGCTTGATTTTGTATTAGTATTATTTAATATATTTCTTGCCTCAAATAAAGATTTTCCTCTAATTAAATCTATAGTCATTCTTGCTTTTCTAGGAGAAACTCTATTTCCTTTAGATATTGCTTTTGTTTCCATTTAAATTCCTCCTTACTTTCCACCGTGTCCACCGAAGTCACGAGTTGGAGCAAATTCACCAAGTTTATGACCAACCATATCTTCAGTTACATAAACTGGAATAAATTTTCTTCCGTTGTGTACTCCGAATGTAAGACCAACGAAATTTGGAAATATAGTTGAACGACGAGACCAAGTTTTAATTATTTCTTTTTTTGCACCATTCTGTTGAGCTTCAACTTTTTTCATTAAATGAGCATCAACAAAAGGTCCTTTTTTAATACTTCTTGCCATACGTTATTCCTCCTATTTTTTCTTTCTTTCACTAACAATAAGTTTGCTTGATGCTTTTTTCTTATTTCTTGTTTTGCGTCCAAGTGCTGGTTTACCCCAAGGAGTCATTGGACTCTTGCGTCCGATTGGAGCACGTCCTTCACCACCACCATGTGGGTGATCGTTAGGATTCATAACACTACCTCTAACAGTAGGTCTAACACCCATATGACGTTTTCTACCAGCTTTACCTATGTTAACTAGATTATAATCTTCATTTCCAACTACACCAATAGTGGCATAACAAGTACCTAATACTTTTCTCATTTCACCACTTTGTAGTCTAATTAATACGTATTTGCCATCACGACCCATAATTTGTGCACTAGCTCCGGCACTTCTTACAAGCTCAGCACCTTTTCCAGGTTTTAACTCAATATTGTGAATAATTGTACCAACTGGAATAAGCTTTAAAGGTAAAGCGTTACCAATTTTAATATCAGCCTTTTCTCCAGCTTCAACAATCATACCTACTTTTATATCTTTTGGAGCAATGATATAACGTTTTTCTCCATCCTTATATATAAGTAATGCTATATTTGCACTTCTATTTGGATCATATTCAATAGTTGCTACCCTTGCAGGTATATCCCTTTTATTTCTTTTAAAATCAATTATACGGTATTTTTGTTTAGCACCGCCACCTTTATGGTAAACAGTGGTTCTACCTTGATTGTTTCTTCCACCAGTCTTTTTTTTGCTAACTAGTAGACTCTTTTGAGGAGTACTAGTAGTTATTTCTTCATTGACAAGTTTACTCATGCCACGAAGACCATTAGTGGTTGGTTTATATTTCTTAATTGCCATTAGTATTCCTCCTAAACTAAGTTAATAGCATCGCCTTCAGATAATGTTACATAAGCTTTTTTAAATGGCTTAGTTTTTCCCATATATCTTCCAACACGCTTATTTTTATATTTTGTATTAAGTGTATTTATTTTAACAACCTTAACACCGAATGCTTGCTCAATAGCATCTTTGATTTGATATTTATTAGCTTTTTTGTTTACTTTAAAAACATATACTTTACCATCAGCTCCAGCTAATGAAGATTTTTCAGTTACAACTGGACCTAAAATAATATCATTATAATGCATTATGAAAGCACCTCCTCTAAGGTTTTAAATGCTTCTTCTTCGATAACTAGAGTATCTGAGTTAACGATATCTAAAACATTTATATCATCAACAAGGATAACATCTGTATAACCTAAATTTCTAGTTGCCATATATAAATTTTCAGCATCTTCTTTAGTTACAAATAGTATCTTGCCTTCTAACTTAAGTGTTTTAATTAAATCTTTAACAGTTTTAGTTTTTAAATCATTTATTTTTAAAGATTCAACTACTACTAATTCTTTATCATTTACTTTATGAGTTAAAGCACTTTTTAAAGCTAAAACTCTTTCTTTTCTATTTAATTTAATTGCGTAATTTCTTACAGTTGGTCCAAATACAACTCCGCCACCTTTGTAGTGAGGTGCTCTTATTGAACCTTGACGAGCGTTACCAGTTCCTTTTTGACGGTAAGGCTTTCTTCCTCCTCCGCTTACTTCAGAACGATTTTTTACTTTGCTCGTACCTTGTCTTAATGAATTTTGAGCATTTCTTATAGCCTTTTTAAGAACTATATCATTACATGTATTAAATATTTCTTCATTTAGTTTTAAATCTTTAGTTTTTTCACCTTTTAAATTGATTATATCTACTTTTTTCATAAGAGTTCACTCTTTCTAATCCTGTTTTTCTTCTTTTTCTTCTTGAACCTCTTCTTTAGGAGCTTCCTCTTTAGCTTCTTCTTTTACTTCAGTAGTTTCTTCTTTTGTTTCTTCTACTGTTTCAACAGTTTCTTCTTGAGTAGTTTCTACTGATTCTTCATTTTTTTCTGGTTCAAGTTCTTCAGTTTCATATACAATTATTTCTTTTGGTGAAACTTTTTTGTTAGAAGCTTTAACTGCCTCTTTAATAATTACTAAAGATTTCTTTGGGCCAGGTACATTACCACTTACTAAAATGTAGTTTTCTGAAGCATTAACTTCAATAATCTCTAAATTTTGAATAGTTACTGTTTCATTACCCATATGTCCAGCTAAACGTTTACCTTTTAATACACGTTTTGGAAGCATTGTTCCCATTGATCCTGGTCTTCTGTGATATCTAGAACCATGTGTTTTTGGACCTTCACTTTGACCATATCTTTTAATAACACCTTGGAAACCTTTTCCTTTAGATGTTCCTGTTACATCTACTATTTCCCCTACAGAAAAAGTATCTGCCTTAATTTCTTGTCCTAGCGCATATGAAGAAGGATCATCAACTCTGATTTCCTTAACGAAGCGCTTAGGATTTGTATTTGCTTTTTTAGCATGATTAATATTTGCTTTAGTAGAATGTTTTTCTTTTTTATCTACTATTCCTAGTTGAACTGCATCATAACCGCAAGTATCTTTTGTTTTAACTTGCATTACAACATTAGGTTCAACTTCGATTACCGTAACTGGAATTACTTTACCTTCTTTGGTAAATACTTGTGTCATCCCAGCTTTACGACCTAAGATTCCTTTCACTTTTTTACCTCCTATTTAATTTTTAATTCTACGCCACTAGGCAAGTCTAAGCGACTCATTGCATCGATGGTTTCCTTTGTAGGATCCTTGATATCGATTAGTCTGTTGTGAGTACGTCTTTCAA
>CADBSQ010000176.1 GCA_902797415.1 uncultured Erysipelotrichaceae bacterium
GCGCAGGTAATGTCGATAACTCTTATACTAGCACCGTTCGCGCCGTGCTGCCTGCAGTTTATCTAAAATCAGGAGTGACAATTTCCGGAGGAAATGGCACTCTAGAGAAGCCTTACGTTTTGGAATAAAACAAATGTACGGTTTGAGCGATACCACTTACAAAAAATAACTCCTCTGGCGCTCTTTGCACGGTGAAGTCTCGCGGCAACAAAAAGCCAGAGGAAACAGACTTTTCAATATTTTTTTGAGAAACGTAATATCTAAGATGCTTTGATAACCCTTCCATCGGCTTGCTTCTAAAGCCGATGGAAGGGTTTTTAGTTGTGTAATAAATATAAATATTAATATAAAAATTGATAATAAAATTTAAATTAAAGTTTATAACTTTAGTTTTTTTTGTCCTTGCCGGATGGGCGTTACTTCTTTTATAAAAAGAAGTAATCAAGAAACCAGGGAGGTTTGTAAATCTTGCCTCCGGCGGCTCTTCCGAGGAGCGCTTCCTCAGCGGGAGCACTTTCCTTATCACAGGACACTTTTTAAAATATAGCTCTACCAAAGGTTTTTTTTAATGAAAATTACGCCCCAAAAACATAAAATTTGCACATAGAAGTAATTTTATTAATAATATTGGGATCATTAAACCATTTATTAGCAAAATATATTATTTCTGCATCATTAAAATTAGAAGCAGCAGTTTCCAGAGCTTGTTCTATTGTTTTAATAGCAAAAAGTTCCTTATCATCAACACCTTCAAAACATCTAAAATAAATAGGAATATACTGAGTACCAATGCATAAAGTAACAACTATAAATGTAAAATCATCTCTGTTAAAAGTATGATCAATAACAATATATACTCTGTTATTATGTTTTATTTTAAAACTTGAAAGTACATGTTTTTTTATTTGCACTAATAAGCATATTCCCCCTGAAAAGGTGTAAATTCGTATCAATATTCCCCCCGAAAAGGTGTAAAAATTTATCAACATTCCCCCTGAAAAGGTGTAAAATAGTTGATTATTCTTATGAAAAATGGTATATTTTATCTATAAAGGAGATGAATAAATTGAAAAGAAAAATTTATGATGAATTATTAAAATATAAAAACTCTACAAATAAAAAACCTATTATGGTCTTGGGTGTTAGACAATGTGGGAAAACATATATTATAGAAAGATTTTGTGAGAATGAGTATAAGAAACATTACACTCTTAATTTATTTGATAGAAGTGATATAGTTAATTTGTATGAAAGTACTAAAAGTTCGGAAGAAAAATACAAACAATTAAAGTCCATGATCAACTTCGATTTTGATGATCCAGATACTGCTTTATTTATAGATGAAATTCAAAAAAGTGAAAATCTTATAAGTGATTTAAAGTTTTTTTGTGAGAAACACAATAATGTAAATATAATATGTGCGGGTTCCTTGCTTGGTGTAAAACTAAAAAGATTTTCTAATTCTTTCCCTGTTGGAAAAGTGTGGATGCTTGACATGTATCCAATGGATTTTGAGGAGTATTTAATAGCATTCAATGAGAATATGTTACTTGATGATATTAAAACGTGTTTTAAAAATAACAAAGCAATGAATGCACTTCATGAAAAAGCATTACTTTATTATAGAAATTATCTAATTACTGGGGGTATGCCAGAAAGTGTAAAAAACTTAATTGAAGTAGAAAATGACTATATTAAATATGATAAAAGAATAATAGCTAACATAATTGAATCTTACTTCAATGATATGAAAAAGTATGTAACAAATAAATCAGAATCATTAAAAATTAGAAGGTTGTATGATTCTTTACCAAATCAATTATCAAATTCATCTCATAAATTCCAATACTCTAAAATAGTTAAAAAAGGTAAGTCAAGAGAATATGAAAGTCCACTTGATTGGTTAATTTCTGCTAACATGGTTTTAAAGGTAAACTGTGCACGCTTACCAGAAATACCACTTAAAGGTTTTGAAAATTACGAAGTATTTAAATTATTTTTAAGCGATGTAGGTATATTAAATAATTTACTAAATATTAGTATTAATAACATTTTAAGTGATAATTTAGGTTTATACAAGGGAATACTTGCTGAAAACTACGTCGCTAACGAACTAACATCCAGTGGCATTCCTATCTTCTATTGGAAAAGCAAAGAAGAAGCGGAAGTTGATTTTTTAATTGAAACTAACAAAGATGGAGTGATTCCAATAGAAGTTAAAGCATCAGAAAACACAAAATCAAAGAGTTTAAATGTGTACAATGACCTATATAATCCAAAGTATATGATAAGAATAAGTTCTAAAGATTTTGGATTTAATCCTAATACAAAAATTAAATCAATTCCTTTGTATGCAACATTTTTAATAAAAGAATTAATTTAGATATAGATCAAAAAAGCTTTCTTTTTCTCTGCTAAAAATTTTTCTAGAAGTTAGAATTGCTAGTGTATAGTTGATTTTTTCAAGTGATGGAGCTTGTTCAAAAACAGATTTAAATTTCTTATAATCCATAGCAAATCTTTTATTGAATTCAGGAACAAATACTTCTAATAAATATTTATTTGCTTCTTCAATGGTAGTAATACTATTAAGTTTTAGTTCATTGACTAATCTTCCTTGAAATGTGCCATTAGTGCATTCTATAAGACCTTTAGCTTGCGACACAGAAGAAGTTTCAAGTTCAACACCTATTTCTTGATAATCAAACCAAGCACCAACAATAGTAGAAGTAGCTTTATCAATTGCCAAATGAAGACATGTTTTTTTAGCACTAAACCACAAATGAATAGAACCGTCTTCTTCAATGATTTCACTAAAATATTTAGGCTTTTCACCTCTAGGATGAGAATCTTCTAAAGCCATTTCATGATTAATTATTGTATTAATTTGTTCATCAGACATAGCTGAATTGATTTTCTTTTTTTCTAATAATTTTGCTTTAACAGCATTTCATTTTGTTTTTCTTCTTGTTTTAGGAGAAAAAAAACAACTTTAGTTAGAGTA
>CADBSQ010000177.1 GCA_902797415.1 uncultured Erysipelotrichaceae bacterium
AGGGAAGAAGTGATAATATGTATAATTATATAAAAGGTGAAATAACTGATATAGATGGTAATATGGTTGTTATTGAAAATAATGGAATAGGATATCAAATAATAGTTGCTAACCCTTACAGTTATGAAATAGGTAAGAATGAAACCATTTACTTATATAATAAAGTAGCGGAAGATGAAAACTCTTTATATGGGTTTAAAAGTATAGGTGAAAGAAACCTTTTCTTAAAATTGATAAACGTAAAAGGGTTGGGACCTAAAGTAGGAATTGGTTTTTTTGCAACTGGTTCTGTCGCTGGTATAGTTGATGCTATTCAAAGAGAGAACGTTTTATATCTAAAAAAGTTTCCTAAAGTAGGAGATAAATTAGCTAGACAAATAGTTCTTGATTTAAAAGGTAAGGTTTCTAGTGAAGAAGCTAACAAAGATACTGGTAATGATGCATTCGAGCTTATTAGTGCATTAGAAGCTCTAGGATATAAATCACAAGATATAAATAAGATACTTCCAAATGTTGATAAAGATACTTCTATTGAAAATCAAGTAAAGGAAGCATTAAAACTTTTATTAAAGTAGGGATGATAAAATGGATAATATATTAGATGAAAAAAAAGTTGATGAATTTGAAAATAACATTAGACCTAGTACATTAGATGATTATATAGGCCAAACCGATGTTAAGGAAAACATTAGAGTTTTTATAGAAGCCGCCAAGATTCGTAATGAATCATTAGATCATGTACTACTTTATGGTCCTCCAGGACTTGGTAAAACAACGCTTGCACACATTATAGCAAACGAACTTGGTGTAAACATTAAAACTGCTTCAGGTCCTTCTATTGAAAAGAGTGGTGATTTAGCAGCAATACTTTCAACTTTAGAGCAAGGAGATGTTTTATTTATAGATGAAATCCATAGAATGCCAAGAATTGTTGAAGAAATACTTTATCCTGCTATGGAAGACTTTGAACTTGATATTATTATTGGTTCAGAAGGAACTAGTAAGTCAATAAAAATTAGTCTGCCACCATTTACTTTAGTTGGGGCAACTACAAGAAGTGGAGATCTTTCTAGTCCCTTAAGGGATAGGTTTGGAATAGTTTGTAAACTTAATTATTATACTAATGAGGAACTATCTAGTATCGTTAAAAGAACTAGTAGGATAATGGATTTAAGTATAACAGATGATGCTGCATTAGAACTTGCTAAAAGAGCAAGAAAAACCCCTCGTATAGCAAATAGACTTTATAAAAGAGTTAGAGACTTCGCTTTAGTTGGTAAAAAAGAAAACATTGATTTAGATATAACAAAATCTTCCTTAGATAGACTAAAGGTTGATAGTTATGGATTAGATGAAATAGATGTAGAATATTTAACTAGTTTAATTCAAAAGTTTAATGGTGGCCCAGTAGGACTTGAAACAATAGCAACTAGTATTGGTGAGGAAGTAACAACAATTGAAGATGTAGTAGAGCCATTCCTGCTTCAAGAAGGTTTTATTAAACGTACTCGAAGTGGACGTATAGCAACAGAAAAATCGTACGAACACTTGGGTATGAACCACGCATATACTCTCTTTGATGAAATAGAATAAAAAACGATGGAAAAAGAAAATCTTTTTCTTTTTTTTGAGAAAAAATAAATCTACTCAGAATAATAAAAAGTAGAGGGGAGTGATCTGTATGGATGAGATTAAAAAAAATACAGAAAAAATATTTGAAGACATAAAACATATAGATGAAGAAGATAATGAATACTGGTTAGCAAGGGAATTACAAGTAGTATTAGAATACACTCAATGGAGAAGATTTGAAAATGTAATTAATAAAGCAAAATCATCATGTGAAAACTCAAACATAAGTGTTGATAATCATTTTGCCAACGTTGGCAAAATGATAAGTTTGGGTAAAGGAGGGGCAAGACCTATAGATGATTATAAACTTAGTCGTTATGCTTGTTACCTTATAGCTCAAAATGGTGACTCACGAAAGAAAGTTATAGCACTTGCTCAAACTTATTTTGCGATTCAAACAAGAAAACAAGAATTAAGTGAAAAGGAATATAGTTTACTTACCGAAGATGAAAAAAGATTTTATCAAAGGGACTTAACTAGAAAAGGCAATTATTCATTAAATATTGCAGCTAAAAATGCGGGAGTTAAAAACTTTGATAAGTTTCATAATAGTGGATATAAAGGTCTATATAATGGAGAAACTGCAAATGATATTGCTAAAAGAAAGGGTCTTAGATATAGAGAAGATATTTTAGATAATATGGGAAGTGAAGAACTAGCTGCTAATCTTTTTCGTATCACTCAGACAGAAGCTAAATTAAAAAAGGACTACATAAAAGAAGAAAACAGAGCCAACATTGCACATTATAACGTTGGTAAAGAAGTAAGAAATACAATAAAAAAAATCGGTGGTACTATGCCAGAAAATTTACCAACACCAAAGAAGAGTCTTAAAGAATTAGAAAAAGAAAAAAAGAATAACAATTATATAGAAAGGCAGGATTTAAATGAATGATATAAAAGAATATACAGAAAAAATATTTGAAGATATAAAACATATGGATGATGGAGGTAATGAATACTGGTTCGCTAGAGAGTTAATGCCCATTTTGCAATATAATCTGTGGCAAAACTTTCATAGAAAAATCAAATTAGCTATGGACAATTGTAGTGAAAGCGATATAAACAATCCAGACCATTTTATTGACATCAATAAAATGGTTAGTATCGGTTCAAAAACAAAACGAAAAATACAGGATTACAAATTATCAAGATATGCTTGTTATTTAATTGTACTTAATTGTGACCCAAGAAAAAAAGTAATAGCATTAGCAAAAACTTATTTTGCGATTCAAACAAGAAAACAAGAGTCTTAAAGAATTAGAGAAGGACTATAGAATAACAAATAACTTATCTGATAAAAAAATGCAAAATAAATAAAGTGGTTTAAACAAGTGTTAAACCACTTTATTTTGGTATGGATTTTATTACGTAGAATCCTTTTTTCTTTTTTATAATTTCAAAATCATATAAATCAGAATTATCTTTAATTAAAGTTAGAACTCCTTGATCTTTTCTAGATACTATTAAAAGAATACCGTTTTCTTTTAAATGCTTCTTAGCACCTCTAATAATTTCATATACTTTTTTCTTACCTGCATGGATTGGAGGATTTGTTATGATTAAATCATAAGATTTTGTTATGTTTTCATAAGCATCACTATAAAATACATTGGCATTTAGTTTATTTTTTTCAAGTCCTTTTTTTGTTAGTTCTAAAGCTCGGTTGTTAACATCAATCATATCCACCT
>CADBSQ010000178.1 GCA_902797415.1 uncultured Erysipelotrichaceae bacterium
ACGCTAACAACAGGAGGCTGGCGCATAATAGGCGTCATGAACAACGTAGATGATGGTACTGGCAAATTAGAAACAAGAATAAAATTAATAAGAAATGAATCACTAGGAAATTATTCATGGGATACATCACAAAACGGAGTAAATGGAGCAACATCAAATTATGGAATAAATGATTGGACACAGGCAGATTTAAAGAATGAATTAAATGGAGATTATTTAAATACGAATTTAAATGCAAATACAACATGGTATAATGGTTCAAGTAATGCACAAACAGGAGTATATGATTATACAAAAGGTTTAAAAGCGTCAGCTCAGGCTCAAATAGGAAATACCAAATGGTATTTAGGAGGACAGGAATCTAGTGTATATAATGCAGCAGGAGAAGGAACTGCAGCAAAATTTTATGGATACGAAAGAGGAAATACAGTATGGGTATGGACGAAAACATGTAACGACGGATATTGTCCTAGAGCTACTTCTTGGATAGGAAAAGTAGCATTAATATATCCAAGTGATTATGGATATGCAGTAGGAGGTAGTGTACGAAGCACATGTTTAGGAAAGAATTTAAATACGTATTACAATGATAACTGTTATACCAATGATTGGTTATGTATAAATAATACTCCTCATTGGCTCCTGTCGCCTGATTCTGGCGGTCCTAACTATGCATTCTATGTTGGTAGCACAGGTTATATCAGCAGCATTGATGCTCGCAATACCAGCGATGTGCTTCCATCAGTCTATCTTGAATCAAGTGTGACAATTTCCGGAGGAAATGGAACAGAATCAGAGCCTTTTCAAATAAGTTAGCAAGCAAAATGAAGTACCAAATTATGCTAAGAATTAAAGATATATATTGACTATGTGTCTTTTTTCATTTATTATATTATCAATGGGAAGGTTTGGTGAAAAAATGTCTTTAGAAAACCAAGAAATAATATCTAAATTAAATGCTTTTCTTGAATTAGCTGAAAGAACACTTGAAGAGTACTCACCTGAAAATGGTGATTTTGATGAAACAATGGTAACATTGGTAAATATTGGAAGAGAAACTCTATCTATTCAGGAAGTTTTTGTAAAGACTTATTGTCAAGATACAAAATTAAAGGATGAACTATTAGCAAGAATTGATGAAAAAAGAACAATCCTTGAAGGCGGCATAAAAGAAGCTGACCAAAAAAGAACAGGTTTATAAATCGGGAGGTTAATTTTAATGGAAAAATATCGTCAGAATCTATTAATCCAATTTCAAAATGCCACAGGACATCACACAGGTTTTGATTCAAAAGACTTATCAGAAACAGAATTTATGAAGTGGATTAAAGAAAGAAATAGAATCGGTGAAGAATACACAAGCTTTATAGAAAGCGAAGGCGTTGATTTAGAGGATGGTGCATTAGCTGAAGTTGGAAAAAGTGGTCTTGACTCAGTAGTTTTACCATATAAAACAAAAATAATTACTGATGTTCCAGATTCATTTGGCGATATCGATAGAACCAGATTACTAAGTGGTGAACTATCTATCGAAAAAAATGGAATATATCTTTTAACAAAAAATAGAATTACTCTCAAACCAAAAAAGATTGCTATTCCTGAAATAAAAACTGTAATGACACAGAATCCAGGTGATTATAGACAAATTAATGGTTGGGAATATTTACATAATCATGATTTAGTACGTATAATCGTTGGCTTTTACGGAAAAATATATGATAAAGACCTGGAATATAAAATAGAAATGCTAAAACGTTTGAAAAAATTTTTAAAAGATGGATCTTATAAAGAAACATGTGAAACAAATCAAGATAACTATTTCTACATGATTAAATCTGATTATAAAAATGATATGATAAATCTATATGATGATAAGTTGTTATATGGCAACCAACCTGATCAATACCTTCAAAGTTTCTACTTTGAAGAGTATAACCAAAATTTAGGTTCAAAAAATCTATAATAAAAATTTGCTAAAAAGGAGAATAACATGAAACATACTCAAAAAAAGAAATTGAGTCTCGGGACAATAATTTCTTTTTTGATAACAATAATCTGTATAGGGGGAATAATATATTCAGGTATAAATATATACCTGTGGAAACAAAGCATAGATAAAAATGCTAATATACAAGATTCAATTAATAAAAGAGTTAAAACAGAAAATGACAAAATCCAAGTTGATTTTAACAAACTTAAAAAAAATAATCCCGATACAGTAGGATACTTAAAAGTAAACAATACCAATATAGAGTATGTTGTCGTTAAAACAACCAACAACGATTATTATTTAACACACAATTTTAATAAAGAACAAAACGTTGCTGGTTGGGTATTTATGGATTATAAAAATACTAATTCTTCAAACGATAAAAACACTGTTATATACGGTCATAACATGAAAGATGGTTCAATGTTTGGAAGTTTAAAAAATACTTTGAAAACAGAGTGGCAAAATAATAAAAAAAATAGAACTATTCAATATATAACAGAAAAAGAAACACTGAAATATGTAGTTTTTTCAACATATGTAGTAAATGAAGAAGAGTATTATATTCAAACTGATTTTAATGATGAAGAAGATTATTCAAACTTTTTAAACAAGGTAAAGTCAAGATCAAATTATGATTATCAAGTTAATATCAAAACAACCGATAAAGTTCTAACACTTTCATCATGTGCTGGATACGGTAATAAAAGAGTAGTATTACATGCAAAATTAATTTAAAAAGGAGGCTATTATGATACTAAATATATTTCTTTTAATTTTTGGTTTTATTATATTAATAAAAGGTGCTGATGTGTTTGTTGATGGTGCATCAAGCATTGCGGGTAACTTTAAACTTTCAAAGATGCTTATCGGTTTAACAATAGTTTCGTTCGGTACTAGTGCACCAGAGCTCGCTGTTAGTATTAAATCAATTATATCAGGCAATCACGACATAGTACTTGGTAACGTTATAGGTAGTAACATTTTAAATATTTTATTAATACTTGGAGTATCTTCTTTATTTCATAGTTTAAATGTTAAAAGTGCTACTGTTCAAAAAGAGATTCCTATAACAATACTTATAACTGTTTTATTCTCTGTTCTTTTATCAGATAAGTTGATTAATGGAGAAGGAGTAAGTTCTTTTACTAGAGTAGATGGTATAGTCTTAGTGCTATTTTTTACAGTCTTTATATACTACCTGCTTACAATGATGAGAAACAAGCATGAAAATGAAGAAGACGATGAGTACTTAAGTTTAGGGAAGGCCTTTATTTATACAATCGCAGGTATAGGTTTTATTGTTTTAGGTAGTAACTTTGTTGTAGACTCTGCTTCATATATTGCAACAGCGTTTGGTGTGAGTCAAAAACTAATAAGTTTAACTATTATAGCTCTTGGAACATCGCTTCCAGAACTTGCTACAAGTGTTCAAGCTACAAGAAAAGGGGAATATGACATTGCTATAGGAAATGTTGTTGGAAGTAACATCTTCAACATAGGTTTAGTAATAGGCGTACCAATTACCATCTTTGGTGGAATAAATAGTATAAACTTTAACTTTATAGATTTATTTACACTAGTAATAGCAACAGTTTTACTATTTATATTCTCACTTAATGATAAAAAGATAACAAAAAAAGAAGGTTTATTCTTCCTTCTAGTATTTGCTATTTATTATGCTAATGTAATAATCACAGGTTAATATACTATATTTACTCTTAGCCTGAAAACAATAAGGTTGATTAATAACATAATTATGAATACTGACATATGATATATGAAAGTATTCTTTTCTTTTCTAAAAATTTTATTTAAAAGTATGCATCCTGCGATTGAAAGAACAGCAATAATTATTGGCGCACAATCATTACCAAGATAATAGTCAATAAAACTATGTCTAAATTCAACAGGCCCACCAGGAATAATATCTAATTCACTGTTTTTAATCGTTGTATTCCCAGATATGATGTATATTTTAATTATATCTATTATTAACCAAAACCAAGTTATTATCTTTTTTTGTACCATAAACTTCACCTTTAAACAATTATAACATCATTAATAGTTTTTTTAAAGAATAAATTTTTGTTAATCTTTTTTAAATAATATGTTAAAATAGTTATTGAAAGTAGGGTAACTATATGAAAAGAGAAAGTGATAATGTAAAATCAAAGAAAATAGTTATAATATCTAGTTTAATGGTAATAATAGCGGGGATATTATTTTTATCCTTTTCATATTTTACACCAAATATAACCGAGGAGAATAATTACACCACTAGTGGTGGAGCTAATGCTAGAACTCCAGATATAACTTATTCAGATTTATCTAGCGGTATAAATCTAACAGGTACATATCCTATGACCGATACAGAAGGCTTGACTCAGCAAAGTTATACTTTTAACATTCGAAACAATGAATCAGAACCAGTTGTTTATGAAATATATCTTCAAACAGAGTCAGGAAATACTATCGCTGATAATTTAGTTAGTACTTCTTTAGATGGCTCTAATCCAAAAGTATTAAACACTTTTAAAACAGATAATCCATCTAGTGGATATTCGCACAGTTATAAAATAAAAACAGGTGACCTAGCAGCAAATGCTGATAAAGATTTTGATTTAAAAGTATGGCTCAATGAAGCAGGAACAATTGAAACAGTGCAAAACAAAAACTGGTATGGAAAAATATTTGTAAAAGCAAGATTTGGTGTGCTTGGTACAAGTACAATACAAAACATAGTTGATGGATCA
>CADBSQ010000179.1 GCA_902797415.1 uncultured Erysipelotrichaceae bacterium
AAGTAGGAGGTTTTGATGAAAAAAAATAATAAAGATGATAAAATAAATAAGAAAAGGAAGATACTTATGGAAAAAAACTTTGGTATTGGCATAGAAGATTTTAAAAAGCTAGTGACTTTAGAAAATGTATTTTATATTGATAAAACCCTATTTATCAAAGAAATAATCGATAATTCAAATCAAACTATTCTAATTACAAGACCTAGAAGATTTGGTAAAACTTTAAATATGAGCATGCTCGATTATTTCTTTGATATCAACAAGACTAGTAAGAATTTATTTAAAAGTTTTAAAATCATGAAAGAAGAAAACAAATACACATCTAAGCTTAACTCAGTCCCTGTAATATCGCTAACATTTAATGGTATAAAACCTAACAATCTCACTGATATGAAAAAAGAAATACAGGAGATAATAAGTATGACTTACAGAAAACATAGTTACCTTTTAGATAGTGATAAACTAAGCGAGGAAGATAAAAAAGATTTAAAAACTATCATTTATAATAATATTCCAAAGAACTATAAATACTCACTAAGCAACCAAATATTTGTTTTATCAACATTTTTAAATATTCATTTTAATAAAAAAGTTATTATACTTCTTGATGAATATGATGCACCACTTTTAGAAAGTTATGTTCATGGTTATTATGAGGAAGCAATCGTATTTTTTAAATCATTTATTGGTAAGACATTTAAAAGTAATTCAAACTTAGAAAAGGGAGTTTTAACCGGTGTTTCAAGAGTCTCTAAGGAAAGTATATTTTCAGAAGCTAATAATATTCAGGTTTTCACGCTTCTAGATAATAAGTTTTCTTCTTCATTTGGATTCACTGAAGAAGACATTTTATGTGTATTAGAAAAATATGGTATGTTAGATAGATTTAAGGATATAAAGACATGGTATGATGGTTACACATTTGGTGAAACTAAAGAATTATATAATCCTTGGAGTACATTAAATTATTTGGAAACACAAGAAATAGGTCCATACTGGGTGAACACATCAAGCAACTCTATAATAAAGATGATCTTTGCTAAGTCAAGCATAGATGTTAAGAAAAAACTAGAAGACCTAATACAAGGAAAGGAAGTAGAAGTAGACATTGATTTAAATACAATCATTCCAAACATAGAAGAAAGGGAAAACAATATATGGGGTTTATTTTTACAAACAGGATACTTAAAACCTACTAAAAAAATGATGTATAATAGATATAAAGTAAAAATACCTAATCTAGAAATTAAAATTCTTTATGAAGAAATAATAAAATCTTGGAGTCCAAGTTATACAAATAATTCACTAAAATACTTAATAGAAAAAGATTTTAAAAGTTTTGAAGAGTACTTTGAAGCACTAACTATTCAAATGTTTAGTTTTTTAGATGTTAAGATAAATGAGGATGAAAACTTTTATCATGCTTTTGTCCTAGGTATGTTAGTTGAATTAAAAGATGTATACACTGTTTTATCAAACAGAGAATCTGGCTTGGGTAGATACGATATATGTTTAGAACCCTTTGATAAAACCAAACCTTCCTTTATAATTGAATTTAAGTCATGCAAAAATAAATCTTTTAAGGAGGCAATTAAGGAAGCAAAAGAACAAATAATAAATAAAAAATATGAAACAGATTTAAAACAAAAAGGCTACAAAGATATTACTAAAATGGTTATCGCTTTTAAAGGAAAAGAAGTTAAAATAAAGTACTTTAAATAAACTCTTGAAAAAGTTGTGGGGGGTAGTATAATATACTTAAAGGTAGGTTAACATATGAAACTAGATAAAAACAAAAAACTAGCAGTGTTTATAACACTGGCAACAATCATAGTACTAGGGGGAATAACATTTACTTTCTTCTCAGCTACTGTATCAAATGAAAACAATGAAAAGTTTCAAACAGAAACGGCAACAATGAGACTAGTATTTAGTGACAACGACAATGGAATAAGTGGAAATTTAAATTTAGGTGAATCTATTGTAAAAAAATTTACTCTTGAAAACACAGGAACAGTGGATGCTTATGGTAAAATAAACTGGGTAGATTTAGTAAACACTTATACAAGTGGTTCCTTGACATGGGCACTAGAACAATCAACTACAGAAAACGGAACTTATATGAGTGTAGGAAGTGGAAGG
>CADBSQ010000180.1 GCA_902797415.1 uncultured Erysipelotrichaceae bacterium
AACAGACTGGCAGAAAGTCTATGAAAAATACGGAAACTAGAATTCTGATAAACATGTTTAAATGTGAATGCTACCCAAACCATGAAATCTGTAAAAACAAAAACACATGCGAGTTCCGGATACCATTAAATCCAGAACTCCTCCAAATATATCGCCAACTGAAATATGAACTAGCAAAATTAAACACCCTAAAACAAAGAAAACAAGACTACCACCAGGTAGCATATGAAATTCAAAGTCAAATGTATAGTGAAAAGATTATCATTAACGGGAAATTTCAACTAGTCCCCAAAACGAATGTTCTAGGAGATCATATAACCAAACCCAAACACGTGCAAGTTGGATTAAACTATAATGACATCATTTTTGATATACAAGACCAAGAAAGTATAATTCGTGAACTAAGAAGAAAAGAACATGCTCTGTTAAGAATAATGAAAAGACCTATGTAATTTTTTTCCAATGATTCAATGCCCATATTTTCGCAAACCCTGTTCTATTTGTTCCATCAAGAAAAAATACATTTTTTGAAATATCCTCAGAAACTCATAATTTCTTATCAAATTTGTCATTTTTTAAATTATCCTCATCTAAAGAATTAACTAATTGTTAAGTCATCAATTATAAAGATTTATAAGTTTTTACAAATATTCTACCTAATTCCATATAATACCTCTTTGACTTATTCTCAAAACCCTCAAGGATAATTTTCATTGATTATGTTTCATGCCTCAAGCTGAAACTTATAAGCATATTCAATACTTCAGTAGCAGCCATATCTCAATTACCTGATGATTTAAGACAAAGTAATCTAAACTAAAATTAATAAAAAAAACTTCCTATTGACAAACCTAAAATAACTAATTATGCAAAATAAAAAAAATATAATTCCACACAAAGATATTAAAAAAATATTAAAAATTTGAACTTCAAAAAAAACAAATAACCTATTTTTTAAAAATTTTTTAACATAATATTCAAGTAGCCACTTAAATATTAATAATTAATTATTAATATTTAATTAAGTACTATATAAATGTTTTGATAGAGCATTTAAAATCTAATAATTGTTTAATTTACATATAAAAGAAAAATATTATATATTACTAAAATTAAATAGGTAAATATGTGATAATTATAAAAATTGATGAAAAATAGAAGTCTATAGATCATTACTAAATCCCTACAATCAGTAATGACCTAAGAAGATAGTAACATGATTACGAGTGTGTATAATCAAGTTAAATAATAATTTATTATTTAATATATTTAAATGTTCTACACCACTTTATATTTTTCACCAAACTGTTGCTGTTTAAGGTTTCTACTATCCATCACATTATAAAATGAATCACATTCCCAATAGGGCAGCTCAATAAATATGCTCTAGGAGGTGATTGTTATGAGCGCTTCTAAACTTAAAAGTCAATTAAGACAAGCTGAACGTGAAATGAAAAGAGCAGAACGTGAAGCTAAAAAGGCTGAAAGGGAACTAAAAAAGTTAATGAAAAAATTATAAATTCAAAAAAAAACGTGGAAGAGATTGTAGGGTACTCTTTCACATTTTTAATGAAATATGATTGGCAATATATGTTATGCAACATATAAACAGCGAAAATGGAATATAAATTCCAATATTAAGTATAATACAAAAAAATTGAGGAAAAAGTATGATAATACGTAAAACAAAAATTAAAAATTTAGAAACACAATTCAAATATTTAAAAGAAGGAACAAAAATACTAATTAGCGTAGCAAACATTGCTAGATTCGATAATCTGATTAAAATTGGATTTACTGAAAAGTTAGATATTGATGAACAAGTTTTACCAGCTATAGGCTCAGGATTAGGCAAATATTCCGCCATTACTAAGTTTAATTCAGAGGGTTCATATATTAAACGACCAGATTTAGGTGAAGAAACCATTTATTATGAAAGATTATGCAAATGGAGGGAATGGAGAGGTAGGGGAAAAACTGTAGAAGTAGAAGGCATCCGTACATTCTCACGTAAAAGGACATGTAGGAAACCAATATCTCCCCCAAGTATAGAATTAAGAATAGTTGAAAAAGAAGGACATAAAATAATAATAGCTGCTAAAAAATTCAGTTATAAAAAAGACGATGAATTATTGAAACATACTATAAATTTATTTTTAGAGCTTTTTAAAGAATGTGAAATATTGCATGAAGATTTAAGTGGATTAATAGACTTAAAAAATCCTAATAGAGTAAACTGGGAAATGTTACCTAAAGGAGAAATGCCTTGGGAAAAATTAAAAGAACATTTAAATCCCGTTTTAGAACAAACAAAGAAAACTAAAAGAGTGGCAGATGAAGCCCGATTAAAACACATTCTTTCATATAAGCCCGTCACCACATTTTGTGGAACAGCTGGTTTTAATGGCTATGTGGCATTTGTGTTTAAGGAATTTACTATATTAGAGTCTTTGATTTACGGTAATGCAATATATGTTTTTGATAAAAACTGGTTAGAATTCAGTAAACTCACTAAAAAAGAGATATTAGATGAAAATTTATACATTAAAAGAATAATTCATAATGATAGTTGGAAAAAAAGTGAGAAAGCTATTTAAAAATAAGAATCCAAATCAAAATTAATTTTTTGATTAAATTCTTTTTTTATTTTTTTCAAAATGAGAATACCCTGGAATATTAAACTCACAATGTTCCCCCCCCATTTCATGTTTTTTCAATTTTGTAGTTACTCCATCCATGACTTTCTTAGCACCTGCTTTAAATACTATGGATTTAGTTTTCATGAACAGGCCTTTTTCCAACCAAAAAAATAATTTAACTCAAGTCTAAGAAATATCCGAAAATAAATAAAAAAAATAATTGAAAAATCATAATAAAGTTTCCACTTCATTAATGAATTTTTCAGCTTCTAAAATAAGATTTTCTGCGTCTTCTTCTGTAAAAGTTTTTGAATAGTCATAGCTGGAATCGTTTCTAGTCTCACGGCCATTATAAAGAAAATCATAGGATTCTTTACTAAGCAATCCTGTTTTGACATATTCTTTAGCCAGCTGTCTTAATGTTCCCTCATGGGTTTTTGGGGAAATGTCTTTTTTCAAAAGTAAAGCTAACGCGGAAGAATACATTGCATAATAAGACAGGGTTATTGAGTCCCTATATTGTCCTGCTTCAGAGTGTTTTACTTGAAATTAATTGACTTTTACCAACATTTAATGCATCTTTTACTTTATCCAATTTGAACGCCTTCTTTAAGTACATTTGTTAAAAATGGATAATCTTTGGTCTTATTAAAATGTTCTTC
>CADBSQ010000181.1 GCA_902797415.1 uncultured Erysipelotrichaceae bacterium
ATTTATATTTATGTAGAATCATTAGAAAGTACTTTTTTTTCAAAAAATCTTGGTGGAAGTAGCGAGTATAATTTAATGGAGGGGATTATGCCTCTATCAAACAGTAACATTAATTTTTCTAATTCTAATAAACAAGGTGGAGCAAGCGTGTTTTTCGGAACTGGATGGACATCTGCGGCTATGGTTGCACAGTCAGCAGCTATCCCCGTAAAAATGAGTTTAGATGTTAATACTATTGATATGAAAAGTTATTTGAAAGGTGCATATACTATTGGAGAAGTATTAAAAGAAAATGGTTATAATAACTATTTGATGATTGGCTCAGATGCTAAATTCGGAAATAGAGAATTATTTTTTAGAACTCACGGTGATTATCAAATATATGATTATAATACTGCTAAAGAAGATAAAATTATAGCTGATGATTATTATGTATGGTGGGGATATGAAGATTCAATTCTATTTGATTATGCAAAATTGAAATTACAAGAAATATCTTCGGAAGATAAACCATTTAATTTTACTATACTTACCTCCAATACGCATTTTCCAGATGGTTATTTAGAGAGCGATTGTCCTCAAAAGTATGATAAGAAGCTATCTAATGTAATTTCCTGTAATATAGAAGATTTATCTAAATTTATTTACTGGATTCAAAAACAAGACTTTTATAAGAATACTACTATCGTTATTGTAGGTGATCATCTTCACATGAATAACAAATATTTTAAAGATATTAAGGATAGCAATAGAAAAGTATACAACCTATTTATTAATTCAAGTATAAAAGCTAAGAATTCAAAAAATCGAAAGTTTTCTACATTAGATATGTTCCCCACCACTATTGCAAGTCTAGGCGCAAAAATCGAGGGAGAACAACTAGGCCTTGGAGTTAATTTATTTTCTACAAGGCAAACCCTTTTAGAAAAATATGGATATGCATATATGAATAATGAGCTAGCTAAAAACAGTAAATTCTACAAAAATAAATTTATAAAAGAATAATAAAAAAATGTAAAGAATATTGAAATTTTGAATATCATTTTATATAATGTATGTAGTAAAAAATTATCAGAATTAAGAGTTTTTAAAAATATTAATATTGATACTAAAGGGAGTGGTTTTATTGTTTAAAAGAATATTAGTTTTGGTACTCTTATTAACAATTATCATTGGATTTTTTGGATATTTATTCTTTTTTAATAAAGGTACATTTTTACTAAACAAGGGAATAGAAATCAAAGA
Source organism: uncultured Erysipelotrichaceae bacterium (assembly GCA_902797415.1). Taxonomy (GTDB): domain Bacteria; phylum Bacillota_I; class Bacilli_A; order RF39; family UBA660; genus RUG11867. Next base: position 1,246 of record CADBSQ010000181.1, read on the forward strand.
TGACAGACCAAAGGATAATGAGCCGTATAAAGAATCAAAAATAATAAAAAGTGAGATTTCTGATGATAAAACTGAGATAAAATTAAAATTTGATGAATATATAGTTGCAAATGGTTTTATAGGCGCTTCTGATAATGCATATTTTACAAGAAATAATGTTTTATATCATTTAACAATTTCAACTGATACTATTACAAAAATAGCCGAGGGAATAAAGCATATTGAAGAGGACAAAGATTCTTTAATTGTTTATAAAGGAGATAATTTTAAAATTATAAAAGAAGATGATTATATTATATATGTAGATTAGGCAGGGATTTTATGAAGAAAAAAATATTTTTATTATTTATATTATTCATTTATGTGGGAAGCGTAAAAGCTGACGAAATAAAATTAGGTACTTATAAAATAGTCAGTGCTAGTAATGAAAATTTGTTTTTAGTTGAGAATAACAGAAATATTGAGTTAGGTAATGAACAGAGTGACGGTACAAAACTATGGGATATTTATTCATGTGGGAATTATTATTATATTAAAAATCATGATGATAATACTAGAGCAATAGAACTGGCTGGTGCTGGTCGAACTAACGGAACAAATATTCAAACGTATACAGTAAATAATACTGCGGCTCAAAAATGGAAATTTGTTTATACCGGTAGTCAGTCTTATTATATTACCAACGTTTTAGGCAATTATAATATAGATATATCATATGGTCAAATTAAATACGGAACAAATATTCAAATGTACCAAAACAACAGTACTGCGGCTCAAAAATGGATATTCAAAAAAGTTGATGATGAGCAACAAGAATTGCCAGATGGCAACTATATAATAAAAGGAAAGAACAATATTAATAATGTAATTGATTTAAAAAACGCAAGTACAGCTAATAGCACAAATATATGGATGTACACAAATAATAATAGCTGGGCACAAATTTGGCAAATAAGATATAATGATGGATTTTACAAAATTAGTAGTATATTTAATAGCAGTAAAGTTGTAGATGTATATAGTGGAAAGTTTAAGAATTGTAGTAACATCCACTTGTTTCAATCCAACGATACAAATGCACAAAAATTTAAGATTACAAAAAATACAGATGGAACATATTCAATACGGTCTTTTGATGGTCTTTGGGCTCTAGATATTTATAGTGGTTATACCAAGTCAGGAACAAATCTCCACTTATTTCAGCCTAACGATACAAACGCGCAAAAATTTATTTTTGAAAAAGTAAACCTGTCGGACATTGAATCAGGATATTATAATATAGAATCAATATTAGGAGATAATCTAGTTGTTGGTGTAAATAATAAGGCTCTTGCTAATGCAAAAAACGTTGACTTAAGAGAAAAAACAGATTTTAATTATACCAAATGGTACATAAAAAAAATTGAGCGAGATATTTATACGATTTCTAATGCTGATAACAAAAAATTGGTGCTAGATGTTAATGGAAATGCTATTGCAAATGGAACCAACGTTCAACTTTATACATCAAATAATACTACAGCCCAAAAATGGATAATTAGAAAAAATGAGGATGATACTTACAAGTTTTTAGGTTTGCATAGCGGGAGAGTTCTTGATGTTAAAGGTGGAAGCTCTATTGTTGGAACAAATATTCAAATCTATGATAGTAACGGATCGAATGCACAAAAATTTAAAATTACACAAACAGATGTAAGCGAATATACAAGAGAATATGATGATGGTCAATATTCCATAAAACACAGTAATGGTAAAATGTTAGATATATCCGGTGCATGTAAAGCAAATGATACACGCGTAGTGTTGTTTCAATCTAACGAAACAAAAGCCCAAATCTGGCAAATAAAATATAATGGTGATGGAGAATATATAATCAGAAGTGTTATTAATCCAAAACTAGTTTTAACAGCAAAGGATAATAACATAGTTTCAAGTAGAAATGTAAACAATGATTATCAAAAATGGTTTTTTGATAAGCAAGGCGACGAAACCTATATCCTAAATAAGGCAACTGGCAAATATTTAAGTTCTTCTGGCAGCAGTATTATTTTAAGTACAGTTCCAGGCGATAAATTTAGTTTAGTGCCTTACAAAAAAGTTATTCAATATAAAGGTATAGATATTTCTGAGCATAACGGAAATATAAACTTTGCAAACGTGGCTTCATCAGTTGATTTTGTGGTAATTAGAGCAGGTTTTGCAGAAGAAAAAATAGTTAATGGTGTTGATAGATATCAAGACTCCAAATTTATAAAAAACGTTGAAGAATGTGAAAAATATAACATTCCTTATGCACTTTACCTATATTCCTATGCTAATTATGTGACAGGTAATTATGATTCTGCTTCACTTGAAGCTGAACATATGAAAAATTTGATTAAAAAAATAACTTCTAAAGGTTATTATCCAACACTTCAACCGACAATTTATTTTGATCAAGAGGACTCAAGTATTAGTAATTTAGGAAGTAAAACTTTAACTGCAAGTATTAATGAATTTTGTAGAATAATGAATAATAACGGTCAAACTTGCGGTGTTTATGCCAATCAAAATTGGTTAGATAATCGCGTAGATATTAATAACATTGTTGCAAAAAATCATAAAGTATGGGTTGCTCAGTGGCCAGGATACAATACATATGCTGCTGCGTTGTCTTCCAAAAGTAGTTACACCAAAACACCTCACAATATATGGCAATTTACTAGTAATGGAAGTATTTCCGGCATCTCTGGGAGAGTAGACTTAGATATAGGATATGATATTTTTAAATAAACCCTGAATAAGACTTCAGGTTTTTTATTAATAGTGGATTTTATTTAAAATATCATGTAAAATATTATTAGAAAAGAGGAAACATGAAATTAATTGCGTATGATTTTGATGGAACAATATATGATGGTGATTCTTCAGTAGATTTCTATATTTTTTGTTTAATAAGAAGACCTTATATAATTATCCTTTGGCCTATACAAGCACTTTTTGCATTACTGTATGTTTTAAATTTTATAGATAAAACAAAGATGAAGAGAGTTTTCTTTCTTTATTTAAAAACTATTGGCAAAAAGGAAGAACTGTTGAAAAAGTTTTGGGATAAAAATTATAAAAAAATTAAACAATGGTATTTAGATAAAAAACATGATAAAGATATTATCATATCAGCATCCCCAGAATTTCTTTTAGAATTACCCTGCAAAAAGCTAAAAGTTAAAGATTTAATTGCTTCGGAAGTAGATATAAAAACCGGCAAATTTTTAAGCAAAAATTGTCACGGTACACAAAAAGTATATCGAATAAAAAGCAAGTACCCTAAAGCAATTGTTGAAGAAATGTATACAGATAGTAAAGTAGATAAACCTATGATAGATTATGCAAAAAAAGGATTTATGGTAAAGAAAAATAAAATATATGATTTTTATGATTTTATTTATAGAAAGGTAAAATAATATGAAAGATAAAATTACAAAATTAGCAAATGTTTACAAAAAAAATGGCTTTATTGGATTTAATAAGAAATTATATAAATATATAAAGGCAAATTATTTAGATAAAATTAGCCTCAAAACTATGTTTTTTAAAAGCAAATATGAAAAAGAAATAAATAATATATTAAATGGAAATTATGAAAGAATTATACTATGGAGAAGTAGCTTCGGATATAATGTTGAACTGTTTCAAAGACCACAGCACATTGCAAATAACTTATCTAAACAAAAATGTTTAGTTCTTTACGAAGTAACAACAATGAGTGATAAAGTGAAAACTTTTGAAAAGAAAAAAGATAATCTTTATCTATTTAATTTTAATAATATTTTACTAAATAAAATTCTTATGATGGAATTAAAAAAAATCAATAAACCAAAGTACTTTCAACTATACTCTACAGATTGGAAGCTTTCCATAAAAGATATAGAGAATTATTTTGATAATGGTTTCAAAATGATATATGAGTATGTTGATCATATTTCTGCAGATTTATCTGGCACTAAAGATATTCCTAGGTATATAATTGATAAATATGAGTATGTTATGAAGAATGATGATGTTTATGTTGTTACCACCGCAGATGAACTAAGAGACGATGTATTAAAACAAAGAGGTAAAAAAAATCTAGCTATTTCATCAAATGGTGTTGATTATAATTATTTTAAAGAATTTGATAACTCCTTTAAATTAGATGATGAATTTAATAAAATAATACAATCTAAAAAACCAATTTTTATGTATTATGGTGCGCTCGCTAAATGGTTTGATTATGATTTAGTAAAAAAACTATCAAAAGAGAACAAATACGAGATAGTTCTATTTGGTATAAAATATGATGATGCTTTTGATAAAAGTGGAATAGAAAAGCTTAAAAACATTCATTTTTTAGGTGCTAAAGATTATCATATATTAAAATATTATGCAAGATATGCAGATATTTTAACAATACCATTTTTGTTAAATGATATCACAAAATCAACAAGTCCAGTAAAAATATTTGAATATATGGCTTTAAATATACCAATTGTAACTACAGATTTAAAAGAATGCAGAAAATATAAATCTGTTTTAATCGGAAAAACACATGAAGAATTTATGAAAAAATGTGAAGAAGCTTTAACTCTTAAAAATGATAAAAAGTATATTAAACTTCTTGATAAAGAAGCTAAAGAAAATGACTGGTCAAAAAAAGCTATGGATATTATTAAACTAATTAAAAAAGATGAAAAAGAGGAGCAAAGTAAATGATAGAAACACTTAAAAAATATCATATGAAATATAGTGAAGTAATTAATTATTTGTTCTTCGGAGTAGTTACTACAATAGTATGCTTAGTCACATACTATGCACTTGTATTAACGATTCTAGACCCAAATAATCCTATCCAATTGCAAATTGCCAACATAATTTCTTGGATTGCTGCTGTAACAGTAGCTTATATAACTAATAGAAAATATGTTTTTAAAAGTAATAATAAAAATATAAAAAAAGAAATAATTAATTTTACTATTGCAAGAATTTTAACTCTTATTATGGATATGTTAATAATGGGTATTGGTGTTTCTATACTAAAACTAAATGATAAAGTATTTAAGA
>CADBSQ010000182.1 GCA_902797415.1 uncultured Erysipelotrichaceae bacterium
CTTTAGTTTGTAACTCAAGACTTAAATACTTTTAACTCATATGAAATCACTTTTGGCTCTTGCCTCAATGCCGAATTCAGCATACATCTCTCTTGTCTTTGGATTTGATTCAATTGCCAGGTATTTAAGCGATGGAAATGAGGCGGTTATTGAGAAAACTGAAAGTAATAACAGCAATATTTTGAATAAATTTTATAACAAAGAATTTTTTTATTTATTTCAATAATTTAGTTGTTTTTTACAAATTTGATAGTATCATGATTTAGATAATTTATTTTAATATCAATATATAAGTTAATAATTTTAAGAAGTATTGGTGAAATCTGAAAATTTTGTGGAAACTAATTTTTTCATAGTTATGAGTAATACTGATTATAAAGTTTGCTTTTAGTTTATTTTTTAAAAATAGAATAAGCTACTATTTTGTAATACTTTTTAATATTAAAATTAGTAAAAATAGCTAAAAAAGTATTAGGTTCAGATTAAAGTTTATAGACAACACTTATGTTGGCATTGTCTTAAACTTAATAAGAATATCGAATCTTTTTTCAAATATTTAATTGTAATTTATCTAATGCGAATAGCTTTATCGTTAAATCTATTTTTAAAGTGTCTTCTTGTTAGCCATATAATTATAATGAATATTGGTATCCCGAAAACATTTAAAATACCGACACATAGGGGCAATACAAAGAAGACTTCTATAATGTATATTATTATTATTCCACTAGTTACGGTGTTATCTCCACCCCTTGTTTCTTGTGCAATTCTCATTTGATTTCCACATTTTGGACATTGATACACTCCCATTTCTTCTCTACTTTGGAATCCACAAGCATCACAAATATAAACAGAATGAGCCATTTTATCACCATAGTTTAATCTTTTATAAAGATTTTCCTTTATTAAATAATATTTTATTAATATGTGTATTTATATCTTGTGATTAAATTAGGTTTAGTTTTGAACTTTAAATAAGTCCATTTTTTTAAATTCAAAAAATGCATGGAATTTCATAACTACCTTAAAATCGAAGTTCAAAATTGTATTTTCACGGTTTCTGAAATAATTACTGGTTAAAATAAATTATTATTAATTGACTAAAAAAGTATTAAAAATAGCTAAAATAGTCATTGGTTCAAATTTTTTTATTTAAATCATTAATATAAAACAGTTTTTAGTTCCTTAATATTCTACTAAAATTCAAAAAAACCTACTAATTAGTAATAATATCTTAGCAAATTTAAATATATTGTCCTATTAAAACTTACATTGTTACTTCTTTAAATTTCTCCCATATTTTAACCATAGCATAAGTGTCAAGCTTACAATATTCAAGCAAACCTTTCCTTATCTTTTCTTGTTCTTCTTTTGTTTTTTCATTTAAACTTAAAAAAGCCTGTGATGCTTCATCACCTCTGTGAATCAACTCCAAATTTGAGTAATCAAGTTCTGGATTATCCGGATATAAAGCCGGCAAAACGTATTTTATTGAGTAAGATCCTTCCATCTCTTTTACATAATAATTCCTGTCTTTAAATGGCACCATTAAATCAACAATATTTGAGTTGATTCTTTCTATTTCCTCTTTTAAATCAGGATATATCTCTGCAATCTTATTGTTGACGAGTTTTTCCTCAAAAGTCCTGTTGTAAACGATTACACTGCCGTCTTCGCTTAAGTCATTGATCATACTTTCTGCAAAGTTTCTGATTATATTTTCATCATTAGGGTCTGCCAGGAATTCCTTATGCTTTATTGGTGAGCCTTCCTTTTCAATGATGTGTAAAGAGTACTGGAATGGTATTTGCTGGTAGGGTTTTGTTCCTTCATATTCAGGAATTGCATACTGGCAGGATTCATAATCGATGAAATATAAAGGGTATTTGAGTGAATTTAATATGTCATTAATGGCTTCTTTTACTATTTTCGGTTCTCTGTCGTTTAGTTCAAAATCAATCTGTTCGGCGTATTTGGGGTTGAGCTTTTCGTTTGTTAAATCTTTAAATTCAATTTTTCCGTCATAATATTTCTCGAATTTTTTGGATTTATACATGCCGCTAATATCAAAAACGTTAGGTTTTGGCAAGTCTCTTGTGCAGTAATCCCAGTAATCACATGAATAGGGATCAAAACAGAACTTTCCAATAATTTTATCTGGTTCGTTGTCCTCTTTGTGGTTTTGCATAAAGTCGTTGATAAATTCAATGTTGGTTTTTATTTCGTTCTGTTTTTCTTTTGCCATTTCTGTAATATCTTCTATAATGAATAATTCCTCTAAATCCAACTCTTTTCCTCTAATGTATTCGTTGTTTATGTATACAATGCATACTTTTTTGACATTTAAACCGAGATTTGTCAAGACGAAGTACTGGTAAGCAGCATCATCCAGGTAAATGTCCTTGATTTTTGTAGAACTTTTGACTTCATAAATCTCCACTCCGTCTGCGTCATTTTTTAGGATATCGACACTGCAGAAATTGTTGTCGAAGCTGAAAGATGCTTCAGTGATGATGTTCGGTTTGTCTTTTAGCAGTTTTTCTGTTTTTTTGAGTCTTATGTTTAGATTTTCATCATAGGGGATATCGATATATTCTCCGAATAATTCCTTTGCAAGCTCTCCAACTTTTCTTCCGGTTTCAAAAATAGACTCATTGGCCTCATCTAGTTTAATTGGTTTGTATTTGTCTAACCAAAGAATTTTTTCACATTGCACGCATTTGCAATACTTGGATTTTGATAAAAATGTTTTATTCATTATAGTAACTCCTTAATAATGATAGAAATATATGCTGATTTTTTTCTTTAATTAAAAGTATATTATTAACATTTAATATACTATTTTATAAAAAATTACTAATCTTTAATAATGTTAATTGTTAAACACAATATTATGTCTACTTATAAATTAAATAATATGAAAAAATTTTTACCTTATAAAGTAAAAAAAAGGATAGACAAAACAAGGGAAGGGCGTAGTGGTAATGAAATTTATAAACGCCGTAATCGTAGGAGTTATAGAGTTTTAATGCAATACTATACATGGAACTCTATAGTTGAAGATCCTTCAAAAAAACAACTTTTAGACCAATTTGAAGAAGGTTATGCGGTTTTAGTGGAACCTGAAACATATTTTGGAGATAATTATCCTGAAAAATCAAAGGATTTAAATGATAAGTTTAGTTTAGGAGATACTGGATTTGTATTTTATACATTATTAAGTGAATATATGAAATATAAACCATTAGCTGAATGGGAATCTGTTTATGAATTAAAAAATACTGGAAATAAGGAATTTGATACATGGATAGGAGATTATGCATCCAATATTAAAAATGGTAATTATATTTCAACTATTTGTGGTAAAAATAGATCAAAAGCAGAAAAACAAGAGTTAA
>CADBSQ010000183.1 GCA_902797415.1 uncultured Erysipelotrichaceae bacterium
AATAAATAACAAAAAGAATGAAGATAGAATCCATCTTGTTTAGTATAAAAACCAGATGGTTTTGTTTTTTATAAAAATAAAATTTATATGCGTGTTTTTGTGGGAAAAATTTGAGTTTTATGGTATAATTTAATATAAAGATAAAATGAAGGTAAAGGGTAGAATTATGAGGAAAGTAAAAGAAAAACTAAGCAAAATAATATATAATATTAGAACAAGTAAATACAGAAATACTAAATTAGCAAAAGTATCTCCTATAATAGTTATTGCACTTACAATAACAGCTCTTTTCGTATTTAATTACCTATTTAATACCTATAAAGTAGTTATAACAACAGATTCTGATGGTTACTTTATTGGCACAAGCGGTAACCCAGAAAAACTAAAATCAAATGCCTATGAAAAAGCAGAAGAATACTTAGAAACTACTAAAGTTAAAGAAAATGATTATATCTATAAAACACCACTAAATCATTATGTCGATAAAAAGAAAAAAACAAGTGTAGATATAAATTATCCTTTATTTACTAACCATGGATTATCTTTTATTAACTATAACAAAGATACTAACTTGATTGATAAAGACCTAAACAGAGTAGCAGGACTAGCTGATGTAGTTTATTCATATGGTACAATATTTGATATAGTTAGCTATGAAACAATTGATAATGAAAGATACTTGCTTCTTAACTATGAAAATGGTATTTATGTAAATCTCATGGACTTAGAAGTTAAGACTGAACTAAATACAGTAGATATCCCAATTAATAGTTTTATTTATTTTACTAAAGATAGAATAAACTATTATAAAAGAAGTGATAATACTTTTATAAAGGGTAAAATTGAGGGTATAAGTGAAAACACGACAATAAAATTTTCTTTTGAAAGTGTCGATGAAGAATATAAATTTAATTATATAAAGTTTTTAGAAGATATGGGTTTAACTTATAAACCACAAGAAAAAACTCCAGAAAAGCCTATAACTAAACCAGAAGAGGTAATTGAAGAAGTTGTTGAATCAACTGAAGAGGTAGAATCAATAGAGTCAGAAGAAGAACCTACCATAGTTGAACCAACTGTGGAAGAAAGTAAGTTTGTATACGTTAAACCTAGTGTTACCGCCGAAAACTTTGTTCCAAATGTTTATTCTATGACAGCAAATCTAACAATTAATGACCCATCAGGTGTAATAGTAAAAGCACCTACATTTACTTTAGAAACCAATGGTAAAGTTCATGCCAGAAGAGCGTTTAAATCAGGAGGTAATATTTTAATCTCTGGATTAACCGCTGATACAGAATTCAAAATAGTAGGACAATATACATACTTAGATGAAGACTTAAAAACTAAGAAAATTGCAACTTTTTATTCAGACACTATCAGAACACTTGGCTTAGATGCACTAGAAGCAATAGATATAGACTTTGAAAATGGTAAAATTTATCCTAAAAAAATAGAACTTGCTAGTTTAAAAATAACTAGTGATCTATCAAGTGAGGCTTTAAGAGGAGTTAAATCTTTTGCACTAACAGTTAATGGTGTAGATTACTTTATGTCAAAAAGCGATTTAAACAAATTAACCTCTGGTAAAGAAGTAAAAGAAATTGGAACAAGTGATAGTTTAATTTCAAGTACAGAATACGATTTTGAAATTAATTTTTACGATAACAAAGGAAATAAATTACATACCCGTAATAACAAAGGACATACAAGAACAAGTAAAAGATTACCTAATATGGTTTTAAGAGTTATCAAAAACGAAGTTGACTACATCGATATAGGAGTAGACATTAAGAATGAAGATAACCTAGACATTAGTAATTACAGGTATGTAGTTAGAAACACTTCTGGTAGTATTATCAAGCAAGATAAAATTACATCTAACCAATTAAGATTAACAAATCTAGATCCAAACCAAATGTTTACTATCAGTGTATACGGAGATTTTGATTTAAACGATGGAAATGGTCTTCAAAAAGATTATGAAATAGGATCTATGAACTTTACATCACTACCAATTACAAGTTTAGGTTTCTTAAACTTTAGTGTTAATGAAGAGGAATTAACAAAGGACTCAATAAAACTAAATTATAAAATAAATAATTCTAAAACAGACTCTAGGTTATTAATCCTCTTAAAAGAGTTACATTTTTCCTTATATAAAGTTGAAGGAAGCGAGAAAGTAAGAGACTATAACCTTACTAATGAAGAGGTATTCCGTATTAAAAACGGAGAAGAACTTACCCTTGATTTTAGCAATCTAAATTCTAACACGCAGTATTTCCTAAAAGTAGATTCTGTCGTTAAACAAGGTGATAGTGTTTATAGTTTAGATTGTATACATGATTTAAAACCATTTGAAACTAGAAAGAAACCAGCAGAAGTTATAACAAGAAGTTTTACAACTAACAACATGATTGATTTAGATGTAAAAATTGATGACCCAGATCATACGGTTTTAACAAACGAAGTTAGAGTTGAATTAAGAGATTTAAACGATACCTTAATTGATGCAAGAATACTTGAAACAAATACTGATTACTTAAGAGTAACTTACAATAACTTGAAGGTTAATACTAATTATGTAATTAGATTTATTGCAGACGAATATAATGAAACAAACAATTACTCAACATTTAAAGCAAAGTACTTACTTGCAAAACTAGAAAAATTTACAGAAGAAGGTATAAGTGGAAAAATAGAGTTAACATCTTCTACTAGAAGAGCTAATGGTAATAATCTTTTAGATTTAAATTCAGAAACTAAATGGATACAAACAGTTAATTATTATACTATTCCAAAAACTATGGATGAAGATGGAGATATGCATATCTACTCTAAAACTGGGGCAGCTTCATATATGTATGATTTAACTGATTATCACGGTGAAATTGTAACTGCTACATTTAAAATGAAAGCCATTACACCAATTAGTCCATCATATAAGATTTATTTTGAAAATTATTTAGGTAATACAACCAGTTTAAACTATGGTATTGAATTAACCAATCTATCTACGACTAAGTGGACAACTTATACTTATACATTTAGGGTAGGAAGCTATAAAAGTGGTAAACACTTTGTAGATAATAAAAGCACTTATTATGGTAAGTATAGAACTGATTTTATAGGCTTTTATATTACCAATGGTAGTAAATATACTGCTGAATATGAAATAAAAGATTTTCAGGTTTATAAATCTAGAGAACGAGTAAATGTTGATTTAAGTGAGTTTACTGCTGAACATGGAACTTATAATAGTAATGGTTCACCAAATAATTCATCTACTTACATTAATTCAAGAGCAAGAATTAATAAACCTTTAATCTTAGAAGGTGATAAAAACTATACATTTGATTTTGGTGATAATGATTCAAATTACTCTGCATATATATACTTTACTGATATGAATAACAAGTATGTATCTGCTTATGGATGGTTTGAACCAGGTCGGACGGTATATGTTCCTAATAATGTTAAAACATATATAATGTTTAGATATTATTCAGGAAATATAAATATTGAACCAAGTAATGTAAAACTGAAAGTTACCCAGTATAATGAACTTGGTACCAAGCCGTATGAAGATTTTAAATACGATCTAATTACGAAAGTTAAAGTCAATGTGAAAGACTTGCGCAATGAAATAATCAATAATACTTATTATATTAGAGTAAGTGATAAAGAAGGTAATCAATTATTTCAAAAAGAGTATACCGAGCTTGTCAATACAGACTCTGTAATCGATGAAATTAAAGAAGTAGAATTAGATGAGAAGCAAGATTATGTTGTTAGTTTAATCATTACAGTAAGAGATAGAGAATATGTTTTAGATTCATTTGATATTTCTACTGATAGTGAAGTTAAGGGAATATCAACACGTAGTGATTGGGCTTATATGCAGCCAAATGGAAACTATATAGTCTTAAATGATTTAGATTTTTATGAATTTACAGGGCAAGATCTTGGTTATGGTTATAAGTATTTCTATGGTAAAATCGATTTTCAAGGTTATGCCGCTAATGTTTACTCTATGACAGATCGAAATAATTTCCAAAGATTAGGAAGAATTGAAAAAACTGGTGTTCTAAAAAATATGGTTTTAAATGTTCATTTAAATAATACCGTTAACAGTAATAGCATTAGGGGATTTGTTTCTTCAAATTATGGTACGATAGAAAATGTTGAAATAAACATATATGATGAAAGAGAAACAAAGTTTAATGATACTTATCTGAATACCTTGGTAGATGTTAACTATGCAGCAGGTACGATTAGAAACTTTACCATGAATTTAAAAACCGACGTTAATCTCTTCTCAGAGGTTGGACTACTTACACGTTATAACTATGGTAAAATAGATAATGGTTATGTCGTAGGTAAAGATGCAATAATATCTAACGAAAATCCAGGATCATCAGTTAGAACAGTAGGATTGATTCAAAGGTATGGTGGTTCTCAATCATCTGTTAATCACGTATACATTGTTTCTAATTTAAATTTCCCTGGCAACTACGATTACGATAAAACAGGTTTGTTATCTTATGAAACATACGGAACAGTTAAAAACGTATATACCGTTGGTAATGTTAATAATAAGTTCCAAAATGTTGGTCCAATTATAGGATACGTAAGAGCAACAGCTGATTTTGAAAATGCTTATTACTTAAGCAATGCTGTTTATACAACAAATAATCAAAACAAAATAACCGAATTAAATCTAAATGATGCAACTTTCCAAAAAAGCGTCTTAGGAAATGGATTTAACGTTGAGGAATTAATTAAATTAGGATATTATCCTCAAGTAAAATACACTTATAATAAGATGCCTAAACAAACATTTAAAGAACTACCATACTATTCTGGTACAAACAATGTTGAAATAATAACGATGGAAGTTTTAGAAAAAACTAACTCTACTGCTAAAGTTAGTATCGTCGCTAACAATCCAGACGGTGAAAATATTACAGCTTTAAACATTTCTGATTTAAAAACAAGAATATCATCTCAATTATTTGAAAATGGTAAAAGCTATCTAACAGTTGAGGTATCTAACCCAGAAATATTTGTATCAAAATATCCAGTGAGAAGTATTACATCAAAGAGTTATAATGGTATGACATCTACTAAAAGTTATAACCTAGGTGAAAAATACTTGTATGTAGATTTTTATAATGAAATACATTCAATAGAAGACTGGAGAACAATAAATCAAAAAACAAATCAAAACTTCGCTATTATGGAAGATTTAGACTTTAGAGACTACACAAACTTTAATATAGGTAGTTATTATGGAAAAATAGAAGGTAATGATCACTTGTTAAAAAATATTGAAATATATACAGGTGATGGACTTATAAATAGACTTTATGGAACAATACAAAATATTAGATTTGAAAATGTTACGAAGATTAATGACACGACGAATAGTGGACTCATTGGACGTAGTGATGATGTTGCTAAACTTAATAATATTCACATTAAGAATATTCGTATAACTGTACCAAAGACAAGAACTGCTGATTCTGTTTATGCAAGTACATTCGTTGGGTATATGTATTATTCTAAGGTAACTAACTGTTCGGTTACCAATGGTACAATAATATCAGAAGCAGAAATAACTGATGTTAATGCTGGTGGTATCGCTGGATACAGTTATGGTTCAGGTATTAACAATGTATTTGTTCAAAATATAAATATAAATATTACTAATTCGAAAAGTGTTAATGGAGCAGGTGGTATAGTTGGTAGAGAAGAAGTATCCGCAGCTAGTATTACTAATGCTTATACGACTGGTAAAATATTCTCTAATGGATATAGATGTGGTGGTATCGCCGGTAAAAGTGCAGGCTATATTGAAAACACTTATTCTACTGTTAATATAAAAAGTGATATAGATTCTATTGCTGGAATCGCTGGTTTTGCATCAAATCCATCATATATAACAAATAATATTTATTTAGGTAATATGTTCTCTAAATCTGATGGAGCAATCTTTGGTAGAATAATAAGTAATGGTAATTTATCAGCAGATACACACAACTATGCTTTTACAGAAAGTTTAATTAATGGTGCTAAGACTACATTATTTGATGATCCAACAGACTCAGGAAATCTTTATGGTGTTAAAGTACCTATAAATAAAGGTGAAACATTAGTTGATCTTGGAGATTTAACTGATGAAAGTAATTACACAAGTAATGAAATGTTTAGACTAGGTGAAGACTTTGACTATAGTACAGTTTCAAGTGGTGTGTTACCTAAACTATACTATATGGATACTAAAACTCCTTTACCTAACCAAGTTGACAATCATATAGAACCAGAAATATTTGATATCAACAACATTTATGTTGACAAACATGCTGATTTCGCTACTGTCTCATTATATTTAAATAATCCATATAACTATGTTGTTACAGGCATAGACATGGATGATATAAACATTACTATTAATAGTATTACAAACAATAATGGTATAACCATTATAAACTTTGAAGCAACCCCTGAAAAGTATTATGACTCATATACTTTAAGTAAAATACATTATAAGATTAATCCTACATCAGAAGAAACATCTGTAGCAAAGAGTATTAGAGTGCCAATGATTTTCTATAAAGAACTTTATACTATAGATGACTGGCAAAGAGTAAGTACAGCAGATGCCCAAAACTATGTATTAAAAAATGATATTGACTTTACAGACCAAACCTTTAAAAGAAATGTAGTATTTAATAGACTAGAAACACCTTCTAATAATGAAGTATACACATTAAAAGGTATGAAATTTACTGATAATACTACTGGTCACAATAAGTGTATTATAAGCAAGGTTGTTACTTCACTTAAAAACATTAGATTTGAAGATATTAGTATTACCAATACTCAAGGTAGTACAGGATATAACTACATGAATATTATTTCACAAAATTATGGTTCTATTAAAAATGTTACGTTTAAAGATGTAACTATCAATACTCCAAGTAAGAATAGAGTTGGACCTATTGGTCGTGGATTAACTAATAGTGTAGAAAATATTACTTTAGATAACGTTGTTGTAAAAGGAAGAACTTATGTCTCTGGATTTATGGCTTATTATGAAAATAGTATTAATAATCATATTGATGGTATAACTGCTACTAATTTAAATATTACTGCGTCAAGCAGTTATGTTGGAGGTATATTTACTGACTTTAGTACAGCCGTTGGTGCAGATCCAAGACCAAAAACAAATATTTTTGATGATGAAGATTTTACAAATGCAGGTAATTTAATTCGAAACGTTTCTGTAAAAGATTCAACTATTACAGGTGGAGGAAGCTATACAGGTGGTATTGCTGCTTATGCAAGTGCAAACGATGCTGTTGTAGATAATACAACTGTTAGTGGTTATCAGTATGTTGGTGGTGCATTTGGTTACTCTTATGAAACAAATATCTATAATGTTACAGTTAAAAATTCTACTGTCGAAGGTACATACCGCTATATTGGTGGACTTGCTGGTCAAGCAAGGGATTTAAACGACTGTTTTGTTGATAAAACCAAGGTAAAAGGATTAAATACATCTGTAACAGCAGTAGGTGGATTTGTTGGTTACATGAATGGTTACACAATAAGAAGAAACGTTATTAAAGATACTGACGTTACCAATGAAGGAAGTAAAACAGGTGGTATAGTTGGTTACATGACAGGAGGTACAACTTATACAACTACTTTCCATAATGGTACTGTAACAGGTCAATCAAGAACTGGCGGAGGTATTGGTGATCTTTATGGAGGTACTGCTAACGTACTAAAAATAACTGATTCAATTGTTAAATCTACTGGTAACTATGCTGGTGGTGGAGCTGGATACTTCAATAACGTTAATAGTGAAACCACTTATAGAGAAGCAAGCATGAGAGAATGGATTATTGGTGGAACAAGTGTAGAAGCTGCTAGTTATGCAGGAGGTTTAATCGGTGGTAAAAACGATGAAATCTACAATAAAAACAATTCATATAAGTTATACTTCGAAGGAAACATTAAAACAACTGATGATTTAACCGCAGGTGTCGGTTCAGGTGATGACTCTAATAAAGAAGTAATTGGTTTAGGAAGAGTAGGTTTTTATAATAAATCTACAGTTAATAATCAAAGCATTGAAAATTTTGTCGCTCCAGAATCATCAGAAAATATTATTGAAAACAGATTGCATGGATTTGTTAATACTTCTACTGGTGAACCAGAAATGAATTACAATTATCCTGATGCTGAGTACACTGAGTTAGTACATCTAGAAGCA
>CADBSQ010000184.1 GCA_902797415.1 uncultured Erysipelotrichaceae bacterium
AAAATCTAGCGTAAGCATTTCCGAAGGAAATGGAAGCGAATCGGAGCCATATCAAATTCCTTAGTACCTGACAGTTTTTAAGACCCTGTTCATCAAACTGTGTCTAAGAAAGATACAGTTTTTTAAATGAGTTTTAAAATGTATTTTTTTATTTAAGTTTAAACTGATAAATGGTATAATTAAGCATGAATGGAGGCTTTAGTAAGAATAATAATTTAAATTCTAAAGACTTAATTGTTGAAGAACTGTTTTAGGAGGGTAATATTATGAAAAAAGTTATATTAATTGATGGAAATAATTTTATGTTTAGAAGTTATTATGCTACTTTGTATTCTGGTAGTGTAATGAGAAATAGTAAAGGATTTGTAACAAATGCACTGTATGGATTTACCACGATGATTAACAAAATTATAAAAGAAGAAGAACCTGAATATATGGTTGTTGCTTTTGATATAGGTAAAAACTTTAGACATGAAAAGTATGAAGCTTATAAAGATGGACGTGCTAAGACTCCAGATGATTTGAAAGCACAAATGCCTATTGCAAGAGATTTACTTGATGCTATGGGTATTAAACATGTTGAATTAGAGGGTTATGAAGCAGATGATATTATTGGTACTATTGCTAAGTTTTGTGATAAAGATCCTTCCTTTGATGGTTTAATTGTTTCTAGTGATAAAGATTTATTGCAATTAATTAGTCCGGTAGTTAAAGTTAATCTTTTAAAAACCAAAGGTTCTATTTTATATGATGAAGAGACATTTAAAAAGGATTATGGTTTTGATCCTATAAAAATCATCGATTTAAAGGCTTTAATGGGTGATTCATCTGATAATATACCTGGAGTTAAGGGAGTAGGGGAAAAGACTGCTATGAACCTTATTAGCACCTATGGATCACTAGATGCAGTTTATGAAAATATTGATAATATAAAAGGAAAACTAAAAGAAAAGTTAGAACTTGGTAAAGAAGATGCATACTTTAGTTATGATTTAGCAACTATCTACCGTGAAGTACCAATTGATGATGATTTAAACGTTTATAAATATAATGGACCAGATGTAAGTAGATTAAATGACATATACAAAGAATTAGAATTCTTCTCTTTAATGGATGAAAATATAAAAGAAAATACTGATGTAAAATATATAGAAGTAAACGATATTAATGATATTAATGATTCCATAGAGTTTTCCTACTACATCGAATGTAGTGATGAAAACTATCACTTTGGTGAAATGTTGGGATTAAGTTTATATGAT
Organism: uncultured Erysipelotrichaceae bacterium; assembly: GCA_902797415.1. Classification (GTDB taxonomy): domain Bacteria; phylum Bacillota_I; class Bacilli_A; order RF39; family UBA660; genus RUG11867. Next base: position 1,263 of record CADBSQ010000184.1, read on the forward strand.
GGTAACAAGTGTTACTTTGTTAAAAAAGAATTAATAGAAGAAACTTTAAAAAGGTTTAAATCTAATTTAAGATATACTTTTGATTTAAAAAAGAATATAGTTTTATTAAATAATTTGGGTATAACTTTTGATAATACTGATTATGATTCTATGATTTGTTATTATTTACTTGGTTCAATTAAAGATGACTTATCAAGTAAGATGAAGAAAAAAGGTATATATTCTTATGACTATAAGGAACTAATTAAGAAAAAAATAGATGATGAAGATTTTAAAAAAGGTTTAGTTAATAAGGCAAAGTTCATTTGGGATGAGAAAGAATCTTTAATAGATGAACTGAAAAAAGAAGATATGTACCAATTATTTAATGATGTAGAGATGCCTTTAGTACGTGTTTTAGCAGATATGGAACTTACCGGTATAAGACTTGATGAAAACGTTTTAATTGCGATGAAAGAAGTGCTAGAAGAAAAACTTAATGTACTAGAGGAAAAGATTTATGCTATTGGAGGTAAGTTTAATATATCAAGTCCTAAACAACTTGCAGAGGTTTTATTTGAAAAGTTAGAAATACCTTATCCAAAAAAGAAAACTAAAACATATAGTACAGATGTAAGTATATTAAGTAAATTAATGGATTATGAGATAGTGACTCTTGTACTTGAGTATAGAACGTTAAAGAAGTTATTAACAACTTATGTAGAGCCATTAAAGTCGTTTAAAAAAGAAGATGATAAAATTCATACTATTTATAAACAAACTTTAACAAGGACTGGACGTTTATCTAGTGTATACCCTAATATGCAAAATATACCTTCTAGAGAAGAAGAGGGTAAAATGATTAAAAAGGCATTTATCCCAGAAGAAAATTCAGTTTTATTAAGTGCAGATTATTCACAAATTGAACTTAGAATACTTGCAGAAATCTCTGGTGATAAAAATATGATTGACGCTTTTAATAATGATGAAGATATCCACAGGCGAGTTGCTGCTAGTATTTTTAATGTTGATATTAAGGATGTTACATCAAATCAAAGAAGTTATGCTAAGCATATAGTATTTGGTATTGTATATGGTATGAGTGGTTTTGGTTTGGGTGAAAATCTTAATATTTCTGCAAAAGATGCTATTGAGTTTATAAATAAGTTTTATGAAAAATTTGATGGAGTTAAAAAGTATTTGGATAATATAGTAGCTAAGTCAAAAGAAGAGGGCTATGTTACTACTTTATTTAATCGCAGAAGATATATAGATGAATACAATAGCCCAGTTTATATGGTAAGAAAAACTGCTGAAAGACTTGCTTTAAATACACCAATTCAAGGTACTGGAGCAGATATCATGAAAATGGCTATGATTTTAATACATAAAAGACTAAAGCAAGAAAAGTTAAAGAGTAAAATTCTTTTACAAATTCACGATGAAGTTGTTTTAAACGTATATAAAGACGAAGAGGAAATAGTTAAAAAATTAGTTAAAGAGTCCATGGAAAATATTGTTAAATTTAAAGTTCCATTAAAGATTGAAATGAACACAGGAACAAGTTGGTACGAGGCTAAATAATGCCAGAAATCGCAGAAGTAAGAGTAGTTAGAGATACTCTAAAAAAACAAATACTAGGTAGAAAAATAAAAAAAATAAATGTGTTATATCCAAAAATGATTGATGGGAATATAAATCTTTTAAAAGGTTTAACTTTTAAAGATATAAAAACTGTTGGTAAATGGTTAATATTTGATTTAGATAAGTTTTCTTTATTGTCACACCTTCGTATGGAAGGCAAATACTTTTATGAAGATAGTAAAACTCCTATCGAAAAGCATACACACGTAGTATTTAGTTTAGATAATGGTTATGACTTAAGATATAATGATACTAGAAAATTTGGTAAAATGATTATATGTGATACTAGTGATGTTTATGATTTAAAAGAGATTAAAAAATTAGGTCTAGAACCCGATAATAAAGATTTAAATGAAGCTTATTTATTAGAAAAACTAAAAAATAAGAATAAGTGTATTAAAGATTTACTTCTTGATCAAACCATAATTAATGGTTTGGGCAATATTTATGCTAATGAAGTTTTATTCGCTGCCCAAATTAGTCCATTTAAGAAAGGTAAAGATATTACAAAAAATGAAGCTGAAAATATAATTAAATTTTCTAAAGAAATAACAGACGAAGCTTATAAATGGGGTGGAAGTAGCATAAAAAGTTATACTTCTAGTCTAGGAGTAATCGGTTCTTACCAAGACTTTTTAAAAATACATAAAAAAGAAGGAGAAAATTGTCCTTCATGCAACACAATAATTGAAAGAGTAAAAATATCTGGCAGAAGTTCATATTATTGCAAAAATTGTCAGCATTTATAAGCTAAAATCTTGATTTTTACTGACCGAACTATTATAATGATGTTAATAGTAAGGGTGATATTCATATGGAAAAAGGTAAAATAAGAAAAATAGATTTAGGCGATGAGTTAAACCAAGCACAAGACAGTTTTATTCAGAGTGCAGAGGAAAACACTGAAAGACACATTAATGATTATATTAATCTACCAGAATCATTAAATGGACGTAATATTTGTTCAGATTTATTTAAGGAAACATTTCCAGAATATGCTCAAAGCACAGAAAATAGAACCAAGTATAATAGAGCTGTTCATAACTCAGCAGCTGTTTTATCTAACGAAATGTTCATAAGAAAGATATCTGATTCTAAAATTAAGAAAAGTATATTTCTTTCTGGTGTACCTGGTGCAGGTAAATCGTTTTTTATTCAGTCACTTGCATTAGAAGGGACTTTAACTGATGATACCATAGTATTTGAAGGAGATATAACTAGTCCTTCTATATTTGAAAAGATGGAATTGGCAAGGCAAAATGGAAAGAATATAATGATTATAATTGTTAATCCAACCCCTAGACTTGCTCAAACAAATGCTATTAATAGACGTTTTGAAATGGGAAGGGGTGCAAGCTCTGAGACAATTGCTCGAATATTTAGTCGCATCCCTAAAGCAATTGATGAAATTGAAAAAAGGTTTCCAGAAGCAAGATTAGGTATATTTGATAAAAAATCAAATACAGATGTGGACTATTATATAGGTTTTGAGCATAAAAGAATGCTAGAACATGGCTCGTATGATGATATTTTAGAAGACTTATTAAGGTTAAGAATAGAAATATTAGAATCACTAAAAGATAAAATTACAAATGAAGCAAGAAAGGATGATGAAGTAAAGTGGACGAAACAAAAAAAACTTTAGAAGAACTATTACAAAAGGGTAAAGAAATAGCTGAAAAATCTGTAGATCCTAAAGTAGCAGAAACAATTAAAGAAAGATCAAACTATTAATGATTAAAGGAAAAATTAGAAGGCTAAGTAGTTTAGACGATGAATTAACTCAAATGCAAGAATACTTTATTAGCGAAGCAGAAAATAAAACAGATATGTATATAGAAAAATATAAAAAAAAGCCTTCTTCTTTAAATGGAAGGTACATATCATCAGATTTATTTAAAAATACGTTTGATGTTTATAGTAAAAGTATAAGCAATGTAAAAAAATACGCAGAAGCTATTCACAATACTGCCGCTGTTTTAGCTAATGAAATGTTTAATATAACTGTTCAAAATCCAAATATAAAAAAATGTGTTTTTGTAACTGGTATTCCTGGTGGAGGTAAATCATTTTTAGTGCAGTCACTTGCATTAAATAATTTAATAAGCGATGATACTATGGTCTATGAAGGGTCTATTGTAACAGATACTATTTTTAGAAAAATAGATTCAGCACTTGAAAATAACAAACAAATATATATAATAGTCGTCAATCCTACCCTAAGACTTGCTCAAACAAATGCCATTAATAGACACTTTGAAATAGGTAGAGGTGCAAGCAGTAAGACCATGGCTAAAATTATGAGTGAGATACCTGATTATTTAAAAAAAATAAATGACAAATATCCAAATGTAAAACTAGGAATATATAATAAAAAAACAAATTATGATATTGATTACTATATTGGTTTTGAACATCTTTATTTATTAAATCACCAATCATATCAAGAAATATACGATGAGCTAGTTCTATTAAGAGAAGAAATATTAAATAAAAAAAGTATTAACGATTAACTTCGTCAATACTTTTTTTATTAAACTCTTTAGCAAGTCTTCCACTTCTAAGCAGATAGTTGTACATATATTTATTAATAACCAAATCAAATTCACCAATAAATTCATAAATGGAAGGATTAAATCCTATTTTAAATCTATTTAAAGTATAGTATGGACTGTCTTTTTTAAAGTCACCTGATACAGGTCCTATTGATAAGTATTCAAATTTATTTTCTTTATACTTGTTGATTAAGGCATCAAACAGAAAATAGTTTTGATTAAAAGGAAAACTTCTATCAAAATTAGACTCTATCAAAACAGCTCTATTATCTTGTCTAACAACAATCGCATATGCCACAATTACATCCTTGTTATCCTTTAAAAGATTTGTTGCAAATTTTATTTCATTTTTAAATATTGTTATTTTAGCATCACTGTTCATTTTAGTATTAATCGCACTTTTTTTATTGCTTCTATGAATTATCTCATTATATAAATAGTTTTTGTCTAATTCTTCTTCATATAATTTTTCGCTATTTTTAATCAATTGTTCAAAATCTGCTTTAACAACATAAAAATCTATTGAATCGTTTTCACTAAATATACTGTGAAAAGTTCTATATGCATTAAGATCCTTTTTTAATAAAATAGAGGATATATCACTTATATTGTCAATATCAAATTTTTCTAATTTTAGTCCTTTTCTTTTAGAATTATTGACTTTATTTCTAGTAGCTTTGGTGTAATTTTCAAATTTTGTTCTTTTTAAATCTATATATGCTTCAAATCTAGGAGTCTGAGCTTCAAAATATAAATTGTTTTTAAGTTTTTTATATCCTAAAGCAACTAACTTAGTTACAAGTGAAGCATTTGGATTACTTACAAATGAATAATCTCTAGTATTAATGCCTCCAATAACAATTTCAGGGTTAACCTTTATAAATGCAAAGTTTTTATGTTTATAATATTTTATTATTAATTTAGTAAATGTTTCTAGTAATTCCATATCATAATAGTTAACTAAAAAGCCTTTAGGTGCATAACCAAACTTTATATTATAAAGTATTCTTTTCCAAAGAATAAGAGATGCGGCAATTACTTTATCGTCTTTAACTAAGCCTATATAATCGTAGTTATATCCTCTTTCTGCCATTAATCTTGCATATTCTTTGGTTTGCATATATGAAAATAAATCACTCTTTTTAGCACATTCATAAAACTCATTTATAGTTAATTCTTTTATATACATACTATCCTCCCCTTTGTAAGTTAATAATTATAGCACAAATTGCTTGAATTGTCACTTGAAAATTTGTAACCTATAGTTTATAATTATTTTAGAATAGAGGGAATGAGAGATGGATATAAAAGATATAGCCGCATATGAAATATTAGATTCAAGAGGTAATCCAACAGTTTATTGTGAACTTTTTTTTGGAGAAGATATGGTATCATCTAGCGTTCCTAGTGGTGCTTCAACAGGATCAAAAGAAGCTTTAGAGTTAAGAGATGGCGTTAATAATAGATATAATGGAAAAGGTGTAAAAAGGGCAGTTACCAACATAAATAGTACTATTAGAAATGAATTAATAGGTAAACCATTAAACCAAAAAGATATTGATAATCTATTAATTAAGTTAGATGGTACTGATAATAAAAGTAACCTAGGAGCTAATGCTACACTTGCAGTTTCTATGTGTGTTTGTAAGGCAATAGCAAAACAAAACAAAAAAGAAATCTATGAGAGTGTATCCACTAATAAAAATGTATCTATCCCAATATGTATGATGAATATTTTAAATGGGGGAATGCATACTAAGTCTGGTGTAGATATCCAAGAATTTATGATAATTCCAGCTATGAAAACAGTTAGAGAACGTGTTAGAGTAGGTTCTGAAATATTCCACAAATTAGGCGACATTTTAGTTAAAAGAGGATACAGTGCAGGTATAGGTGATGAAGGGGGATATGCTCCAAAGTTAGTAAGTAATACACTAGCATTAGATTTAATTGTTAAAGCAATCGCTAGTGCAGGTTACACACCAGGTAAAGATGTTTTTATAGGTCTTGATGTCGCTGCAAATAGTCTATATGATGAAAAAACTAAAACTTAT
>CADBSQ010000185.1 GCA_902797415.1 uncultured Erysipelotrichaceae bacterium
ACTTAAAGGAGAGTTAGATTAGATATGAATGTAATTATTTCAAATAAATATAAAGATGCTTTATCCAATTTAAATATTGATGTAATAAAAAAACTGGATGGTGAATTTGATGTAGATACTCTAATTGAAACATTTTCTAACTTTTACTTTAATAGAATGATTTTGGATATATCTGCATTAAAAGACCATTTTAATGTAGCAGTACTACAAAAACTAAGTGCTTCCTTGGATGCATCTAAAATCATTCTATTTTTAGATGATGACCCAAGAATTAATAATGGTTTTCTATCTCAAATAATAAGTTTAGGAATATATAACTTTACAAGAGATATAACTGGAGTAACTTATCTTATGGAAAACCCAAACAGTTACCGTGATGTTGCTCAGTATCATGACTTAGCATTACATGATCAAGAAAACCTAATTAGTGATAATACATCTAGTTCAGTAAATGGGGCACATAATGGTGGATTTGTTCACTTAGCTAGCAATACCCAAAGTGAATTTGTTTCAACCGGAAACGTACGTGTCTATGGATTTAAAGATCTTACTGATGATGCGGGAGCTACTTCACTAATATACATGCTTAAAAAGCAAATGTCTGGTAGAAAAGTTCTTGCTATCGAAGTAAACAGTAATGATTTTAGTTATTTCGATGATCCAGAGCTCATGAGTATCAATGATAACCAAATTGGTATGGTTCGAAATAAATTTAAAAACTTTGATGTTGTATTTATTGATTTAAATAATAGCAATTTAGCTAACGATGGTACATGTGATGAGATATTATACTTACTTGAACCATCTACAATTAAATTAAATACACTTATTAGACATAATAAAATGGCTTTACAAAATCATAAATCTGAGAAGATTATTCTTAACAAGAGCATGCTTACTCAAAGTGATGTTAAAGTATTTGAATATGAATCTGGTGTTGAAATATTCTATAATTTACCTCCACTAGATGAGCGTAAAGATTCACAGCTAATACTTGATAGTTTCTTGGAAAAATTAGGAATTTACAAACCAGTATTTACTGGTAATGATTCTAGTGAATCTGGAGAAGCACCAAAGGGCGATGGATTCTTTAATTCAATATTCAAAAAATAAAAGTTCACATTTCGTGAACTTTTTTAAATTAGAACTGCATGAATAACAAGTCTGTTTTTACCACTATTTTGACAAGTCGATAGGGTAATAATCTTACCATTAGATGGCACATCTACGCCAAAATCATATATACTACGAGATTTTAATTTATTTATGAATTCATTAAATTGTGCTTCTGATTCAAATGTATTATATAAATAATCATTTGTAACGGCAACTTTATAAATCGAAAAGATTTTCCATTGCATATTAGCGCCAGCAGTATTAAATGTTATATATTGATTATTAGGATTTTTATACCATTTAGGATCCATAGTCTTTTTTAAATCACCAAACATCAATTTGTCTCTTGCTAAATTATGTCCATACATTATAGTATTTTGTTGTAGATTTATTGGATCATTACGATAATCCATAAATATCCAACCTAGTGAATTAGATTTTCTATTAAAGTCGTGAACTAAGTAATAACTATTACTACTAGCCTGAACAACAGGGTAGTTAACAGTTGTATTATTTACAGTTACCCAACCAACAGTATCAGGATTAGTCTGTTTTAAAACGCTTATAGCTTTAGTATAGTTTTTATAATATGGATTGTTTGGATCAATCTTTGGACCATCATCAGTAGACTCTACAGATTCATCTAAAACAACTCCTTCAATAATATCATTTATATTATCATTTATATGATTAACTCTCTGTGCACTTTTATATATATCATACCTTCTAATAGAGTAACCTGCGATAGATGAAATTAAAACTATAACTAATATATATTTTAAAGTAGTGAAATTTAATAATTTAAGGAAATTTTCTCTTTTATATTCATCAGTGTAATCAACTCTGAATTGATATTTGTATTTTTTAAGAAACTTTGTTTTTTTAACATAGTTTTCTAATTCATTAAATAGTTTTAGGTTTTCTTTAGTTCCTTTTATACTAAGTTTTATGTTTTTCTTATCATGTTTTTTTAATAAAGAAGTAATCTCTTTAATTAGTTTTAAATCAACTGTATTAAAATAAATATGTTTTAAATAAGTATTTAATGTTAAAAATGATTCAAAGTCTGCTTTGTCAACGTCGTTAAAATCTTCATTTATTGTAACTTTCTTTTTATAAAATAAATCTGAATAACTAGTTAAATCATTAACTAATATGAAATTTGATATAAAGAATAATTCATTTCTAACCTTTATTTTAACTGTTTTGGTAGTATCGATTCTTTCTAATAGGTAAGGGGGAATTGTGTATACTTCGATTGTTTTTAAGGTTGAATTTCTTAAGATAAACTGATGTGTATTAAACGTTATTGCAACATCAGGTTTAATAACTAAATCTTCAATATCTTTCATATATTCAAGTAAATCAAAGCCAATTTCAATCAATTCTTCTTCTTCAATTACCATTTTAGATACTTTGGAGTTTTTTACTAGAACATTTAAAAATTCTCCTACAAGTTTTAGGTTATTTTTTAAATATCTTATATCAAATATAAGATTTTCATCATTTATAAGATTTGTATTGTTAAGATTCTTTATAGCGTTTTTTTCTATATTATACTTAACAAATATAGTGCCCCCTTGAATTATAAATTGTATCTTTTTCACTAGTATCACTCCATAAGTTATTTTAACATATTTTTATAATTTTATATAGTGGTATATGCTATTTTTTTAAATAAATTGACTATTATCCAAAAATATGTAAACTTTTTAAAAAAAGGTAGCTTTTTTTGTCGAAAGATGATATTATATTTATAGCATAGAGGTGATGCTTATAGGAAAATACGTATAATTTGTTTAGAAAAGTTCAAAATAATTAAAGAAGGGAAGAAAAAAATGAAAAGAAAGAATAATATATTTTTTAGTGCATTTGTACTAATTGCTACATTTGCATTTATGTTAAGTCCACTTGGTGTGTACGCTGCTAGTGATTCTATTAGACTTACTGAAAGTGAAACTACTGATGCCAAATGTGTTAGTGATGGTGGAAAAGTAACAACAAACTTTTATATGTTTTTAGAAGGTTCTTGGGTTGTTAACGGTGAGCTAAGTGATGCCGAACAAACTACGCAAATGAGAGCTAGTTTAGAAGGTTACCCAAACAAATTTGAAACTGGAAAAAGCTTTTCTTTAGGAAAAGGCAGTAAGGCAAATGAAATTATATCTGCTGGAAAAGTAGCAATAAGCAAGACTTCTACTGGTGAAAATACTAGTACTGAGAGTTGGAGCTTAGAAGCTTTTTATAATAAAGCAAAAGAAGGTGGTACTTCTGTAAAAACTGGTACTGTACGAAATAATAGTGATAAGACTATTTATTGGGCTACAGATGTAAAATGGACAAAACAAAATGGACAAACTTCAACTGAAAATATAGACATTAATTATTCAGTTGACGTACTTAAAAATGCAACTTATCCAAGTGATGCTACATTTGATATTGAGGGAGCAACTTTGCAACCAGCGTATACTGGTACATTTAACATTACCAGACCAATTGATGTTGATGCGATTATGGCTGCAGTAACTCCAGCACAGGCTGTTGCTGCTGGTGGACATGTATTTAACCCTCAAGTGTATTACGTTAAATACTGTGCATATCCTGAAGCTACTCCAACGTCTGACGGGTTTAAGGTTGAATATGATCCAAACGGAGGAACTAGTGCTCCTGATAAGCAAGATAGTCCTGATGGAAGCCCAGTAAATATATCTGATGGAAAACCAAATAGAAATGGTTATACATTCTTAGGATGGTCTACTGATCCAAAAGCTACTGAACCA
>CADBSQ010000186.1 GCA_902797415.1 uncultured Erysipelotrichaceae bacterium
CTACAATTGGAGAAGTAGGAAACGAAGATTTCGAACTTGTTAAAGTAGGAAAAGCCGGTCGTAAAAGACATATGGGTATTAAACCTACAGTTCGTGGTTCTGTAATGAACCCTAATGACCATCCACATGGTGGTGGAGAAGGTAAAGCTCCAGTTGGACGTAAGAGTCCAATGACTCCTTGGGGAAAACCTGCTCTTGGATATAAAACTCGTAATAAAAAGAAAGCTTCTAGCAAATTAATTGTTAGTCGTAGAAAGAAATAGGAGGGTATTATGGCAAGAAGTTTAAAAAAAGGACCTTTTGTTGATAAGAATTTAATGAAAAAAATAACTAAATTAAACGAAGAAAACAAAAAAGATGTTATAAAGACTAAGTCTAGAAGATCAACTATTTTTCCAGACTTTATTGGACATACCATTGCTGTTCATAATGGTAAAGAGTATATTCCAGTATTTATAACTGAAGAAATGGTAGGACACAAATTAGGAGAATTTTCATTTACTCGTAAATTTGGTGGTCACGCTGGAAACAAGTAGGAGGTAACAAATGGAAACTTATGCAAAATTAAAGGGTGCTATGATTGCTCCAAGAAAAGCTAGAATGACACTTGATTTAATTCGTGGAAAAGATGTTAAAACTGCTACTTATATTCTAGAAAATACAAATACTAAAGCTAGTCGTCTAATTAAAAAAGTTTTGGCATCAGCTATTGCTAATGCTACAAATAATTTTAATATGAAAGAAGAAGACCTTTATATTTCTGAATGTTACGTTGATCCAGGACAAGTGTTAAAAAGAATGAAAATTGCATCACGTGCTGGTGTTGATAGAAGAGATAAAAGAACTAGTCACATTACTATAAAAGTAAAAAGTGACAAGAAGGAGGCTTAAATAAGAAACAAAAAGTTAATCCTATAAGCTATAGAATTGGTGTAAATAAAGATTGGCAAGCAAAGTGGTATGCACCTACTAAAACATTTGGTGATACTCTAAATAAGGATATTAAAATTCGTAAATATCTTGAAAAAAGATTAAAAGACGCTGCAATATCTTCTGTAATTATTGAAAGAAATTCAAAAAGAACTGATATTTCAATTTATACTGCTAAACCTGGTGTTGTAATTGGAAAAGGTGGAGAAGATATTGAAAAATTAAGAAAAGATATTAAAAGACTTGTTAATGAAGATGTTTATATTTCAATTATAGAAGTTAAAAAACCTGATTTATCTGCAAAATTAGTTGCTGATAATATTGCTAGTCAAATCGAAAATAGAGCTCCATTTAGAAGTGCTCAAAAAAGAGCTATTAGAAATACTATGAGAGCTGGTGCTAAAGGAATTAAAACTTTAGTTTCTGGCAGACTTGGTGGTGCTGAAATGGCAAGAAGTGAAGGCTATACAGAAGGAACTGTACCTCTTCATACAATTCGTGCTGATATTGACTATGCTATTTCTGAGGCTTTAACTACTTATGGTAAAATTGGTGTTAAAGTTTGGATTTATAAGGGTGAAATACTTGGTGTTCCATCTGTAAATGAACCTGAAAAGAAAAAAAATACAAATAAGAAGAACGATAAGGGAGGTAATACTCATGTTAATGCCAAAAAGAACTAAGTATCGTAAGCCTCATCGTCTATCTTATGAAGGAAAAGCTAAGGGAAATACCGAATTACATTTTGGTGAATATGGATTAATGGCTACAAAAGGTGGATACATTAATTCAAGACAAATTGAAGCTGCACGTATTGCTATGACAAGATATACTAAACGTTCTGGTAAAGTGTGGATAAATATCTTCCCACATACAGCACGTACTAGAAAGTCTATTGGTGTTAGACAAGGTAAAGGTAAAGGTAGTGTTGATGAGTTCGTAGCAGTAGTTAAAAAAGGAAAAATTATGTTTGAAATAGGTGGAGTTACTGAAGAGGTAGCTAGAGAAGCTTTAAGACTAGCATCTCATAAATTATCTGTTACTACTAAAATTGTTACAAAAGAAAGTGGTGTTAAATAATGAAGTTAGAAGAAATGAGAAAACTTAGCACTACAGAATTAAATCAAGAAGTTCTTAAAACAAAGGGCGAATTATTCGAACTAAGAATGAAGTTAGCTAGTGGAACGCTAAGAGAAACTCATAAAATTAATGAGCTAAGAAAACAAATCGCTAAACTAAAAACTATAATCAAAGAAAAAGAAAATGGAGGAAAGTAAGATGAGTGAAGCTAAAAAAACAACTCTAATTGGTAAAGTAGTTTCTGATAAAATGGATAAAACTATTACAGTTTTAGTTGAAACTCAAAGAAAACATCCATTATATGGAAAAATGGTAAAATATTCTAAAAAATATCATGCCCATGATGAAAAAAATGAAGCTAAAATAGGAGATACAGTTAGAATAGTACAAACTAGACCGTTATCTAAAACAGTTAATTATAATCTAGATGAAGTACTAGAAAAAGCTGTAATACTATAAGGAGGTTACTATGATTCAACAACAATCAAGAATTAAAGTTGCTGATAATTCAGGAGCTAGAGAAATATTAGTAATCAGAGTTATGGGCGGAAGCAAAGTTAGATATGCAAACATTGGTGATGTAGTTGTAGGAAGCGTAAAAAAAGCGATACCAAACGGAACAGTTAAAGCAGGACAAGTTGTTAAAGCTGTTATCGTAAGAAGCAAACAAGGAATCAGAAGAGCTGATGGAAGTTATATAAAATTTGATGATAACGCATGCGTTCTTATCAAAGCAGATAAATCTCCAATTGGTACAAGAGTACTTGGTCCAGTTGCAAGAGAATTACGTGAAAAAGAATATAACAAAATAGTTTCATTGGCACCGGAAGTTTTATAGGAGGAACGCTTATGAAAGTAAAAGTTGGAGACACTGTAAAAGTAATTAGTGGTAATGATAAAGGCGCAACAGGTAAAGTTCTTAAAACCTTTAAGAAAACTGATCGTGTTGTTGTTGAAGGTGTTCATATCGTTCATAAACACATTAAACCAAATAGTTTTAATGAAACGGGCGGTATCTTAGATACAGAAGCACCTATTCATGTTTCAAACGTAAAAGTAATAAATGAAGAGAAAAAGAAAAAAACAGCTAAAAAGAAGGAGAGTGAAAAATAATGAGTACATTTAAAGAATTATATAATGAAAAAATAGTACCTGATTTAGTAAATAAGTTTCACTATTCTTCTAAAATGCAAGCTCCAAAACTTGAAAAAATAGTTGTTAACATTGGAGTTGGTGATGGAGCTCATGAAAGTAAATATATTGAAGCTGCTAAAAGAGAATTAGCTCTTATAACTGGTCAGCAACCGGTGGTTACAAAAGCTAAAAACTCTATTGCTGGTTTTAAATTAAGAGAGGGAAATCCTATTGGAGTAAAAGTTACTCTAAGAGGTGAAAACATGTACATATTTTTAGAAAAATTAGTAAAAATTGTTCTTCCTGCAGTTAGAGATTTTAGAGGAATATCTAGAAAAAGCTTTGACGGTAGAGGAAACTATACTCTTGGTTTAAAAGAACAATTAGTTTTTCCAGAAATTGTATATGATGAAATAGTAAAAGTAAGAGGAATGGATATCGTTCTTGTTACTACAGCAAAAACAAATGAAGAAGCATTAGAATTATTAAATGGCTTTGGGATGCCATTTAGAAAGTAGGTTTATTTATGGCAAAGAAAAGTTTAGTTGCAAAAAATGCACGTAAAGCAAAATTTAAAGTAAGAGAGTATACTCGTTGCAAGAGATGCGGTCGTCCACACGGCGTACTTAGAAAATTTGGACTATGCAGAATTTGCTTTAGAGAACTTGCACACGAAGGCGAAATTCCAGGCGTAAAGAAATCTAGTTGGTAAGAAAGGAGATTAATAATGGTAAATGATATAATAGCTGATATGTTAACAAGAATTCGTAATGCAAATATCATGAAATATGATAATGTTGAAGTTCTTGGTTCAAAAATGACAGTTGAAATTGCTAGAATCCTAAAAGATGAAGGCTATATTATGGATTACAAAGTAATCGAAGACAAAAAAGGTAATAAAATTAATATTACATTAAAATATGCTAATAATAAAAAAGAAAAAGTTATTACTGGACTAAAAAGAATTAGTAAACCTGGACTTAGAGTTTATGCTAAGTCAAGCGATCTCCCTAGAGTTCTAAATGGTCTTGGAATAGCAATAATTTCTACTTCTGAAGGTATTATGACTGATAAAGTAGCAAGAGAAAAAAACCTAGGAGGAGAAGTACTTGCCTATATTTGGTAAGGAAATGTTATTATGAGTAGAATAGGTAATAGAATTATAACTGTTCCAGAAGGTGTAGACGTAAAAGTAGAAAATGATAATCTTGTTACTGTTAAAGGACCTAAGGGAGAGTTAACAAACAAATTTAATAAAGATATAATTATAAAACAAGATGGTAATACAATTGTTTTAGAAAGAAAAAATGAAAGTGTTAAAGCTTTACATGGTACAACAAACGCACTACTTTCTAATATGATTAAGGGAGTTTCTACGGGCTTCGAAAAAGGATTAGAAATGGTCGGAGTAGGTTATAGATTTAATTTAAAAGGGAAAAACTTGGAAATATCTGCTGGTTTTTCACATCCAGTTGTCGTTGAAATACCTGAAGATATTAATGTTGAGCAAATAAGTAATACTGAAATTAAATTATCAGGAATTGATAAACAAAAAGTTAATGCTATGGCTTCAAAGATTCGTGATTGGAGAAGACCTGAACCTTATAAAGGAAAAGGTATTCGTTATAAAGGCGAACATGTACGTCATAAAGAAGGTAAAAAGGCTTCTTAAAAGAGGGTGAGATAAAATGAAGAAAAAACAATCTAGAAATGATTTAAGAATTAAAAGACATAAGAAGATTAGAAATAAAATTGTTGGAACTACTGAAGTACCAAGATTAAATGTCTTTAGATCAA
>CADBSQ010000187.1 GCA_902797415.1 uncultured Erysipelotrichaceae bacterium
AAGAATATCAAAATCTCCAGATATAATTAGGGGAGCAAATTCATCAAATCCCCTTCCAAATGTTTCTATAATAGAGTATCCAAGCCACAAAATAGAAAAGCTAAACAATACTTCGTTAAGACTGTATAAATCAAATAATCTAAATTTAGCAATAATAGCAATTACAGCTATTAGTTCAGAAATCATATAAAACAGTTGTGCAATAACTGTCATTATAAATGATGCCTTATATTCTAGAGCAATTTTTAAATGCAGTGATAGGTAATTTAAAAACAGTTTCATATTAACCTCCTTGAATGGTAACCTTTCTTAGGGTTCTATTCATAAGGATTTTGCCTGTTAAGATTATCACTGCTATCCACATTATTTGAATTATTATACATTTTAAACCATAAGTATAGTTTATATTTGATGAATAAAGTCTAAATGGTAAATCTCCAATAAACCTAAATGGTAATGTATTTGCAATTTTTAGCATTAAACCTGGCATTAGTGGTAAGGGTATGGTAAAACCAGATAATAAGGAACCTAATGAGTAAACTATACTGGTAATTCCCTTTTCCTGAAGCGTATAAAAACTAATTATTTGAACTATCATATTAATTGATACGATAAGAAATGATCCAAATAAAAGCGTAATTAAGAATAATAAGAAATACATTGGTGATTCAGGTAATGATAAGTTATAAGGTTCTGGTAAAAGAAGTGCAATTATAATTACCGGTAGACACCTTAAAGCACATTCAGCATATCTTTTAGCAAGAAGTTTTAAAAACCACCAGCTGTACAAATCATAAGGTTTACATAGTTCGTAGGCGACTGTCCCCTTTTTAATTTTTTCCATTATTTCGTTATCCTTATAACTTAAGTATATTAACCTTATAAATGCTTGATTTAACCATACATAACTCATTAATTCACTTAGATTTATACTATCTATAGATGTGTGATTATAAAATGCAATATAAACCAGTGCATAGATAAAACCCCAAAATATTTGTGTTAAAATTCCTGCAAGAGCAGCAGCTCTATACTGAAGCTGTACTAATAGCTCATACTTAAAATACGATAAGTATCCATTCATAGGTTATATTCCTTGTAAAGGTTAACTATTATATTATCTATATCACTTGGTATGATGTTTACATCTTCTATTTCACATACTTTTGAATACTCTCTAATAACACCTGAAACTGTGTTTGAAGACATATCAACGTCTAGTAATACTTTGTTTTTGGTTTTGTTTAAAATTTTTACGTTTTTTATAGTAGGCGGATTATTTAAACTTTTATAAATAATCTCCACTTGTTTAGTTTTTTCAAATTTCTTTTTGATGTCACTAAAAGTACCATCATATAATTTTTTTCCATGACCAATCATTATAACTCTATTGGTTAATGCTTCTATATCAGTCATATCATGTGATGTTAAAATGATGGTTACTTTATGTTTTTTGTTTATTTTTTTAATGAAAGATCTAACCTGGATTTTAGATACAGCATCTAATCCAATGGTCGGTTCATCTAAAAATAAAACTTTAGGATTATGAAGTAATGATGCAGCAATCTCGCAGCGCATTCTTTGTCCTAAACTTAACTGTCTTAAAGGCGTTTTAATTATTTCCTTTAAGTCCAAGAGTTCGGTTAATTCATTTAATCTTTTTTCATAGTCTTTATCACTTATTTTGTATATATCCTTTAAGATTTGATATGAATCATTAACTGGTATGTCCCACCATAGTTGGGACTTTTGACCGAACACTACTCCTATGTTTTTGACATATTTTACTCTGTCATTGAAGGGATTGAATCCAGCAACTTTAATTTCTCCGCTGTCAGGTTTTAGTATTCCTGTAAGCATTTTTATCGTTGTGGATTTTCCTGCTCCATTTGGTCCAATATATGCAACGATCTCTCCTTTTTTGATGTTAAAAGAAACATTATCGACTGCTTTTATTTCTTTATAATTTCTTTTAAATAATGTTTTGAAAGCATTTATTAGACCACTATCACGTTTTAATACTTTAAATGTTTTATTTAAATCTTTAACAATGATAAAATTCATACTTCCTCCAATTTATTTGACATCTTATTAAATTTGATTAAAACTATCCTCCTTTCTTGCCACACGCAAAATACCGCATACAGTTTTTGCATGCAGTCTCAAATTTGTAAAACGTCGATATACATATTACACTAAAAAAGAATAAATTGCAATAAAAACTTTTCTTTTTGTGTATATGTTCTACTTATAAATGAATAACTAAAATTAGATAAAAAAAATTATTTGTTAATTTTTTATATAAGCTTTTAGTCCTAATTTATTTTTATTTGTTGTAAATAATGTAAAACAATCATAAAATTTTCTACCAAGTATTTCGTATCTTGCGTTTCTTTCCATTATAAATCACCGGATTTATGATATTCTTTTTTGTATAAATGTAAAGTGTTAATTTAATATGTTCAAATTTTTTATTTCAAAAAAACACTTCCATCGGTTGCTTCTAGAGCCGATGGAAGTTTCATAATCGTTAAAAAGTAATAACTCATTTCTTCAAAAAATACGAAATGCTCGTTTCCTCTGGCTTTTTATTTCCGCGTGTCTTTCGCCAC
>CADBSQ010000188.1 GCA_902797415.1 uncultured Erysipelotrichaceae bacterium
AATATCAATATGAAATACAAACTAAAGAAAGAAAATAACTATATAATTAGTTCATATTCAAAACCAAACAATTTAAAACAGACAGGTGTAATTATTGCACCAGGTAAAAACGATACATATTACTTAGATTGGAAATGGATTAGCAGTGATGATCCAAAGAACGACACAAAAGTAGGTGCCAAATTAAATTCAAAATATGATCTTAAAATAGAAGTTGAGGCCGAAAGTGTTTGATGGGTAAAAGTTTAAAGATAGTAAATGATGTAATCTTAATACTAATTATAGTTATTTTATGTTTATACTTTATACTTAGGTTTTTCAATCTAGTAATGATTTACAAAGTTCAAACTGGATCAATGGAAGATAATATCCATGCAGGGGATTATATTTTAATAGTAAAAAGTGATAATTATAAAATAGGTGATATAATTACATTTAGAGTAGATAATGGATTTGTAACACATAGAATTATAAGTAAAAATGGTAATTCTTTTATTACAAAGGGTGATGCCAACAATGTTGAAGATGATAGCATCAATAAAAATAAAATTATTGGTAAAGTTATCCTAAATGGGGGAGTACTTAATCTTGTTATAAAGTTTAAATATACAATAGCAGGAATACTATTATCGTTTTATTTATTTAGTTGTTATTTCACTAATAAAAAAAATGAATCATAATTAATAAGCAGGGAAGGAAGTGATATTATGAAAAAGAATCTATTAAAATACAAATATTGGATCATAAGTGCATTACTATTAATTTTTATAATACCACTAACCTATGCTATATTAAAAAGCCTTGCATCTACAAATAACGATGTACCATTAGCAAGTTTTAATGTAACTTTAAATCAGACTGGTGAGGAAAGTGGATTGTCTATAATGTCTGATGGTAGTACAGTAGCTAGCTACAACGTGAATATAAAAAATGAATCTGAGGTAGATATTATTTATTCAATAGTTGTAGAAGACTTACCATCAAATGTTAGTGTAAAAATAGATGACGACGAACAATTCACTAAGGAAGAAAACGGAAAAGTAATCTTTCCAGATGTAGACACAATTTTATATAATCCACAAAGTCAAACTAAAAGTCATACTCTGACATTTAAAGCAGAATCAAGTGCAGATATTGTTAGTAATAAGCAAATCAACGTCAATGTTATTGCTAGACAGGTAATGCCATAATTAATAAAAAGAAAATGAGGTGAAATAATGAGAAACAGATATATTAAAACCATATTAATATCTTTCTTTCTCTTTTTCTGTCTTTTTTTAGGTAGATACAACAGTTCTTACGCTATATATCGAGATATACTAAATACTAAAGTTTATTTAAGTGTTCTTGATAATTCACAAACATTTACTATAACATTTGATCCTGTTGATGGTAATATTACTGAAGGAAATGCTCAAAAAGTATTATCTGCTAATAGTGAATTAGGTTCTTTACCGATAGCAGAAAAAGCTGGTTATAACTTTATTGGTTGGTACACCGCAGATGGTAATACAAAAGTGGATATTCATACACTTGTTGTAGGAAATGTAAGTTATTATGCTCATTATGTAAAGCAAGTTTGTAAAAAAGCAGCAGAAAATACTCTTCATACAGAAACTTGCTACAAATCATCGAATCCAGATGCAGCCACACCAGGTTGTCGCAGTGCTGGATATGCACAAAATGGAACAATTACTTACGGCACGCTTCCAGGAAATGATAGTCCTCTTCCAGGAGATGCGTACGATTGTGACGTAAATAATGATGATATTTTTGATCCAGCTACAGAAAGATTCTATTTTTTAAGAGAAAATGACCAAAGTCAAAATGGTGGATCTGATATCGGAGTGCTTGTTCACTATACAAGCTTTGATGAAAATGGTCAAACAGATAGTAATATTAATAGAAAAATATATTCCTTTGATGCAGGAAAGACTTGGTTGCCAGGTAATTCATTATGGACCAATCCTGCCCTAACTGTAATAGACGGTAAGGTATCGAGATATCCCAATCAAGACGATGTTGTAGCAGCTTGTGGCGAGTGGACTACTAACAATGGATATCTAGATTCATGTAAGTTCTTCTTAGAAAATAGCCGTTTTCAATCTGATGAATTAGGAAGAAGTGCAATCTGGCTTGATAAAATTAATAACGAAAACTACAGAATTGATACAAGAACAAGAAAAGTTACGCCTATACAAAGTGATGCGACTAGTTCAGTTAGACCAGTTATAGAAATTCCATTTAATACTATAGATGGATACAAAGAAAGAATTTCTTATACAATTACTTTTGATTCCCGTGGAGGATCAACAGTCGATCCTATTACTAGGTATGCAAACCAGAAGATAGGAAATCTTCCTTCTCCTACAAAGGAAAACCATATATTTGACGGATGGTATACTGATACTAACTTTACTGATCAAGTAGATGAGAATACCATCGTTACCGGGAACGCAAAATACTATGCTAAATGGACTGAAATAGTTGAAGATATGCCAATGGTGTTTTATATTCCAGGATCTTGTACGTTTCATGGAGCAACTACAGAGCAGGCAACAACAAATATAACTAGTGATTCACCAAGCGGCTGTATCAGTACAATTAACCATACAGATCAAAATATTGATTATACAAACCAAAAATACATTGATTCTCATGTATCATTATTTAGCAGTGATAATTTTGCAAAAGATTTTGAATTAGGATTTAATATTGACGACTATGTTGTAAATAATACTGTTCCTACTCAAGCAACAATGGTGAACTCAAAACTAGAAAACAGTACACAAAACTATCCAGGATTTGTTATAAGAAGAAATGGTGCAAAAACAGAAATAACAGAAAAGTTTGGTAGTAGTACGGCATATGGTGGTATATTTACCTATACACAGGGTATGAAAATGACAGTTGCTCGTATGGAAGGTATTATGTACTATAAAATTGATGATGGTGATTGGATTCAAATCCAAGATATAAATAGTTATACTGGACGCTTTAATCTAACAACATGGTTTGGTGCTATATCACTTGAATCAAGTATGGAAGGAACCGGTGAAAATTCATCTGCTGATAGATTCTTTAATGGTACGCTATCTAATATTTATATAAAACTTGAAAGTGATAATAGTGTTAAAAAAACTGTTACATTTAATGCCGGGGATGGCGTTGCTGAGTTTGATGAAAAGAAAGTTACGCGAGGTAATTCAATTGGATCTTTACCAAGTGCAAGCAATCCAGGATATTATTTTGATGGATGGTATACGGAGGCTCAAGGCGGCAGAAAAATAACTGAAAATGAAATAATTAATGATGATGTTGAATTCTATGCTCATTATAAAAATATTTACTTAGTTACATTTAACCCAGGCGAGGGTACTACTTCATTAGATCAAAATACTGTTGAAGTAGTAGATGGTGAAACACTTCAATCAACACTACCTTCAATGCCTATAGCATCTCTTGATGGCTATGTATTTGATGGTTGGTACACACAAAATGATGAATTAATTGATGGTACAGAACCTATCACTAATGATGTAACATATAATGCCCATTATTTAATTGCACACACAGTTACATTTGATGCTGGTGAGGGTGGTGAGCCTTCATTCAATGAAAAGAAAGTAGGCCACGGTAAGCCTGTTGGTAACCTTCCTAACGCTACAAGAGAAAACTATGAGTTTGAAGGATGGTATACAGATAATACATATTCTACTCCTGTAGATGAAGAAGATACTATAATTAACAATGATGAAACCTTCGTTGCAAAATGGAGATTCACAGATATGGTAGCAAGAGTAGGCTCTACCAGCTATGAAACACTCCAAGCAGCAATTAACAGTGTTCCAACAAATGGTACTAAAACCGTACTTACATTATTAAAAGATGTTACATTAACCGAATATGTAAATGTAACTGCTTCTAGAAATATTGAATTTGATTTACAAAACTATACTATAAGCGGTTCACAAAGCGCCTTAATTGTAAATTATGGAACTATTGAAATAAAAAATGGTACACTTAACAATACTGGCGCAGAACCACATTATTCAATTAATAATAAATATGGTGGTACAGTTAATATAACTGGTGGATTAATTGCATCTACTAAAACTAATGCCATTATTAATTCTGGCACAATAAATATTACTGGCGGAAAAGTTACATGTGCTGCTTCTGCCGCAGCTATTAATAACAATGAAAATGGTATACTAAATATATCAAGTGGACAAATAATAACTTCTAACACTCAAAAGAGTCAAGCGGTTTATAACAATTTAGGAACAACCAATATTAGTGGTGATGCCTACTTAGAAAGTAAATCTAATAATAGAGCTACTGTCCACAATTACCAAGGAACAGTCAATATAACTGGTGGAGAGATTGTAGCAAAGGGTAGTTTCTCAGCTGTTCTTAATGCTGATATAATGACTATTGGTGATAATTCAGATCCACTAGATATAACAAGTCCTGTGATTACAGGTGCAACATATGGTTTAGAAATTAACTCTGGCAAAACAGTTACAGTCTATGACGGTATTTTCAAAGGTAAAACTGCTGGAATAAATGATACTAGTAGAACAACGCATGATAACAATTTAGAATTTGACACTACTGGTACTGAAACTATAAGTGGAGCTACATATCATACTGCAGTGTTAAAACAGACTTCAAACCAACATACAGTTCATTTTGATGAACAAAGTGGTGATGATGTCGATGATATTACTGTAGATGACGATAAAGCAATTGGTCAGCTTCCTACTACATCAAAAACTGGTACTAGATTTATTGGTTGGTTTACAGAGGCACAGGGCGGTGAACAAATTTACAGTTCCACCAAAGTAACGGAAGATGTAACATATTATGCTCATTTTACCAATTCTGAAACAGTATGTGTTCCCGCAACGATGCTTCATTCATATAATTCTACAACATATGGTACTCTTCAATCTGGTCCTACGTTAAGCCCAGGCAATGCCTATGATTGCGATGTAAACGGGGATGGGACTTATGATTCAAATACTGAAAGATTCTACTATTTAAGAGATGACGAAGTAGGAAACGCTGTATTCATCTATTCAAATAATGTATCTAACGTTGGTACAAGTGGTCCAACTTGCAATGCCAATGATGTAAGTTACGGTGTCTCACCATACAAAAGTGGACCAGAAACTGCTTATGCAGAACTTCAAAGTACATCATCTTGGTCTAATGTTGGTCTTTATACAACTCCTAGACAAATAAT
Source organism: uncultured Erysipelotrichaceae bacterium (assembly GCA_902797415.1). GTDB lineage: Bacteria > Bacillota_I > Bacilli_A > RF39 > UBA660 > RUG11867. Next base: position 5,252 of record CADBSQ010000188.1, read on the forward strand.
AAATGAAAATGGAACTACTGATGTTGGTTCAAATACTGCAGAGACCTTTGCTTATCCAGGTAAATCAAGTCGTCTGCCAACAGTTAAAGATATAAAAGAAGCAACTGTATCTTCATTAAACGGTGCCATAAATGAATTAGCAAATCCAAATTATTCTTTCTTATTTGAGAATTTGGTAAGCAATTCTTCTGGTAACTGTAATACGAGCTATTGGTTAGAAACTCCTTTAGAGGCTGGAAACAATATATTTATAATCGATGGAACAGACAACAGACTTTACAATAGTAGTCTTTCTTCCTCAGTTAGACCTGTAATTGAGGTTCCATATGATTCCATAGAAACCGAGAAAGATCTTGTAACGTTTGACACTATTCCAACAGCAATGAGAACATATTTTAATAATATAGATTCTTGGTCTTCAAATCAGACTGATGATAATCATTCATCATATGATACACAAATGACTAATAATTTGGATGCTAACAATTGTGTATATTTCCAAAATGATAATCGTGATACGGAGTATCAAACACAGTATTGTGATCAACCTAATAAATACGATACTGGCGTTATTGGCCCAGTTAATGTTTATAAATATAATTTAGATACTAAAACTGTTGATAGTAACATTGCAAGTTATATAACTTCAGATCAAGGTAAGATTTATAACATGATCCCAGGAGAGGTTTACTATTGGGAAGATGCTAGTGATCCTACAACTAATGGTTATGTAAAAGCTGTCGGAGAAAGAAGAATTATATCAGTTGATAATGTTTTAATGCAAGATAATACTGCAACTAGTTCTACACTTCATAAAATGCGTAATGTACGTGATTTGGGTGGAATTAGTGTTTCTTATAAAGACTCTAATAACAAAACTGTTAATGGTAAAATAAAATATGGAAAGTTGTTTAGAGGAGAAAAGATTTGGACTGGTTCTGGTCAATATTTAAATAAACTAGGTATTACCCATGAAATGGATTTACGAGCTCAAAGCGAAAAGAATGGAGCTGCCTCATCAGAGGATAACTTATCAAATAAGATAGTTGGACCATCACAAACAGACACATATGAAATCATTCATTATGGTATTGATTATGATGGTTATACTGATAAAGACGGTAATCCAAGGAATGATTATGCTCTTGCTCGAGGTGCATTAAAGGCAGTAATGACTGAATTTGTTAATGCACACAATAGTGGTAATGATGATTATTCATTATTATTTCATTGCCGAATTGGCGCTGATCGAACTGGAACGCTTGCGTATCTGCTTGAAGGAATTTTAGGCGTTAGTGAAGAAGACCGATACAAAGATTTTGAAATGACTGTATTTTTTGGACTTCGCGAAAGAACTAGATTCTACTATGAAAAAACATCAACACACGACAAAATCAAATTTGTACATCTAAAACAAGCAATTCGAGATGCTGGAGATGGAACAAGTGAAGATGTAGTAGCATGGTTCTTAAAAGGAAGCGCTGATAATGCTGAAAGAACAAGTGATATGGAATTAATTCAAAACTTTAGATCTATTCTTGTAGAGTAAAAAAAAGTTTCCTACTAATCTAGGAAACTTTTTACTTTGTCTTTTACCTTGTCTTTTACCTTGCTTGCTTTATCTATTATACTCTCTTCTTCATCATTTAAACTATAATTATCAGTCCATCCATCCTCTTTTGTATAAACAAGTTTTATTTTTTCATCCTTATACTTAATTGTATAAACTCTCTTTGATGAAAACAAAGCATCATTTTTATTTACTATATTCATATCCTTATACTTAAAATCATATTTTTTATGTAAATAAACAAGAGGTTCTCTATTTTTATAAGAAGAATATATAATTTCAGTCGCAGGTAAACTGATCATACAACAAGCGATTAGAATAAGTATAATCTTTTTATATTGTTCATTCCAAATAAGAGCAAGGACTAACCCAGTTGTGGCCGCTAATTCAATTTTATAAATTGTTAATAACGTCGAGTTAAATACATTCTTTGTAATCATGTTTAATACGCTTATAGCAAAGAATAATGCTACAAATAAACAAATAGTAAATATCGTAATATATATCTTGCCTGTTTTTTCATCATTATTAATAAATCTCATACTGCACCTCAGAAATAGTATATAATAATTTTATATTTTTTTCTAGATTGAATAAACAAAATAAGTATTATATAATCAATATGGTGAGATTATATGAAAAAAGAATTAATTAAAACATTTGATGAATACCTTAAAAACTTTGATTTAAAAGATAAAGATATATTAAGAAAATACAATCATTCCATAAGAGTTATGAGCTTATGTGAAAACATTGCTAAAGATGAAAAACTTAGTAAAGATGATATCAATTTATCTATTGTATCCGGATTAGTTCATGATATTGGAAGATTTACTCAGTGGACTACATATCACTCATATAATGATTTATTAACAATAGATCATGGTGACTTAGGCGAAGAACTATTAAAAAATAGCCTAATTAAAAAGTTTTGGTATAAAAAGGAAGATTACAGTTCTATACTTAAATCTGTTAAATATCATAATAAAAGAGACCTCAATGCTAAATTTACTCCAAGAGAATTACTAATAACAAAAGTAGTTAGAGATGCCGATAAAATTGATATATTACATCTCTATCTAACTGTCGAATTAGAATTTAATGAAAATAGTGAAATCTCAGAAGCTGCAAAAAATGATTTTCTAGGTAGAAAATTGGTTAATCATAAAAATGTTAAAACAGATGCTGATATTGTTCTTCGTACTCTAGCATTTGTATTTGATTTAAACTTTGATTATTCATTCAGTTATCTTAAAGAAAACAAAACTATCGAAAGATTATTTGATTTAATTAAAGATAAAAAGAAATATGCATTTTATTTTGATTATGTAAAAAATTACATAGATGATAAATTAAATATCTGAAAAACAGCTAAAAATAGTTGTTGTTTTTATTATAGTTATGGTAAAATATTTTTGTGATTATTATGGAAACAAACGTAACTATTAATTTAAAGAATTTAGAGAACAATGCAAAAGCTATATGTAAGAAATACAATGATTATAAGTATAAGATAGCGGTTGTAAAATCAAATGCATACGGTCATGGATACAAGGTAGTAAATAGCTTTATTAAAGGCGGTATAAACTATATCGCAGTAAGTTATCTTTATGAAGCATTAGAAGTTCGTAAGTATAATAAAGATATACCAATACTTTGTATGCAACCAATAGATGTTAAAAAAAGAGATATTGCTATCAGAAATGATATAACCATCACAGTTCATACATTAGACTATTTAAAAGAATTAATAAAAGATTTAGATAGAAAGATTAAAGTCCATATTAAAATTGATTCTGGAATGAACAGGTTAGGTTTTAAAGACGCAAAAAGTTTTAATGAAGCTTATAAACTTATTGAAAAAAACAAGTTTATCTATTTAGAAGGACTATATACTCATTTTGCAACAACAGGTATATTTGATAAAAATTGGGACAATCAAGTAGAAAGATTTGTTGATATTACAGTAGATATTGATTTAGAAAAAATAGATATAGTTCATTTATATAGCTCAACTAGTTTACTTGATCACAAAAAACTATCTTTTGCTAATGCTTTTAGAGTTGGCATTGCTATATATGGTTATAATGTTTCACCACATTACTCTAATAAAGGTTTAAAGAATAAATTACGTAATTTGAGAAACTATTTATTAAGAACAAGGTACAACATTAGTGCAGTTAATTATGATGTGGATATTGATTTAAAAAGAGCGATGACTATGTCAACATATATTATTCAAATTAAAGAAATTAAAAAGGGAGAACCAATTGGATACGGTGGTAAACCTTGTAAGGAAGATATGTTAGTAGCAGTCTTACCAATTGGTTATGCAAATGGAATAGGTCACTCAAATAACAGATATGTTATAATTAACGACAAAAAATATTATATGGTTGGCTCTATGAGTATGAATATGATGATGATAAAAGTTGATAAATCTGTTAAACTAAGTGATGAAGTCATTGTACTTGGTAAAGACATCACACTTGGTGAAATGGCAAGATTTAAAAATTCACAAATATCAGAGGTACTTTTAGAAATTGGTAATAATAATTTTATAAAATATATTGGAGGTTAAAACATGGGAGTTAATATATGGTTATTAAAAAAGTTTAGAACAATTGATAAAGAGAGATTTAAGAGACATTTAGATGTCCTAGAACAGACAAGTGGTAAATCAAGGAATTATATTAAGTTTGATATGATTAAAAACTTTCTTCAAAGAGGTTGTAGTTACACTGATTACTTCAGAGGAGATTATTTGCATGCAACTAAGGAAGAAAAGGATACTTTCGTTACAGCAAAATCTTTTAGACAAATCTTACATTATTTAAACAATCCAAATTATGTAACTATTTTAGAAGATAAGCTAGTGTTTAATAAGTATTACAAAGAATACCTAAAAAGGGATTATATTGACTTAAAAAAATCAAGTAAAGAAGACTTTAAAAAGTTTTTAAAGGGTAAAGATGTTGTATTTGGAAAAGTTTTAGATGGCGAAGGTGGCCATGGTATTTCCAAAATAATTGTTAAAGATGAAAATCCCGACAAATTATACGATAGACTTATTAAAAACAAACAATTCCTCGTAGAGGAAGCAATTAAACAGTGCAAAGAAATAAACGAGATGAATCCAAACGTAGTTGCTTCTTTTAGAATTATTACACTTCTTAAAGATGGAAAAGTACATTTATTAAATAATGCTTTAAGAATTAATCAAGATAAAACTAATGTTATAGGTTGTACTAATGATTTATACTTTTCTCTTGGTGAAGACGGTAAAATAAGTAGCAACGTAATAGATGATTACGGAACGGTTTATGAAAAACATCCGCTAACAGGTAAAAAGTTTAAAGACGTAGTTATCCCTGGTGTAAAAGAAGCTTTTGAAATGTGCAAGGAAGCTCACTTAGACCTTCCAGAAGTTAGATATATTGGATGGGACATTGCTTTCACAGATAATGGTCCAGTAATGGTAGAAGGAAATGATTATCCAGCATTTGGATTAGTTCAATTTTATAAATTACATGATTCTAAAACCGGACATAAAAAAGAAATCGCTGATATATTAGGTGATGAAATGAATAATATCAAATTATAGGAGCAATGAACAACGTAGATGATGGAAATGGAAAAAAGGAAACAAGAATAAAAATCATCAGAATAACTTCATTGGGTAACTATTCATGGGATACATCAGATTCAAATGTAAACTCTGGATATGGTATAAACGATTGGACTGGGGCAGATTTAATGCATGAACTAAATGGAGACTATTTAAACACAAGCTTAAGCGCAAATACAAAATGGTACATTTGCAACAGCAGGAGGAACAACAACTTCTCGAAGTGAATGTATAAATGAGTTATTGATAGCTAGTACTGGTACTCAAACTTGGCAACAAACTCAACATAGAAATTGTAGAGATTATGACTGGTGGAAGCGGAACTGAAACTGATCTATATACAATAGCTTAAGTTTCTTAAAACAAATCAACTAAAACAAAATTAGCCTAAAGGGCTTTTTTTTCTGTAGTTTTTTTGATAAAATTATATCGAGGTAGATAAATATGGAAGAAAATAAAAAAAGAATTGTTGAAATGCTTCTTAATAAATCCTTAGATGGACAAGACGAAGAAGAGTTACTGGATTTACTAATTGATCAACCCATTGCCATAGATATTGATAAACTTGAAGAACAAAACAGAAGCCTTGGGGATGCTGTTGCAGATAAGCTTACTGCCGTTGCTGGTTCTTGGTCATTCATAATTGGATTTACAGGTTTCTTATTTTTCTGGGTATTTTTAAATTTGTTTATTATTGATTTAGATCCATATCCATTTATTCTTTTAAACCTTTTATTATCATGCTTAGCTGCTCTTCAGGCACCTATCATTATGATGAGCCAAAATAGGGAAGCAAAAAGAGATAGTTTAAGAAACTTAAATGACTATAAAACTGATTTAAAAAGCGAACTAATCTTAGAAAAGTTGCATGATCAAATGGATATAATAATCAAAAACCAAAAAGCTCTAAAAAAAGAAATAGAAAGTTTAAAAACTAGTAAAAGCACAAAGAAATAATGTGCTTTACTTTTTGCATTTATTTTGATAAAATGAGACTAGAATAGTTGGGAGATGCTAGCAATATGGAAAGATTTGGATCTAATGATATTTTTAATGAACTTGAACTATTTGGAGATTTCGCGAATAACGCTAAATCAACTATCGAAGGTATTATTGAAGATATAAATGAAACTATAAATAAATACAATGAAACTATAAAAAACACTGAAGCAGAAATTTCAGAGAACGAAGAAGCACGTGAAAAATGCAAAAATGAAATCGTTAAAATGAAAGAAAACATCAATCAAATAAATCAGTCTATTGAAAATGTTCAAAAAACATATAAAAACATTGTAGATGCGTATTCAAAGACTAGTGAAGGTGATACAAAAGACCTATATAGTGAAATAATTGAAAATGCAAGACTGAATTGTGAAGATGAAGTTGAAAAATGTGAACGTGAAATAACTAGATTAGAAGATGATATAGAGGCAATAAATAATAATATAGCTGATTTTTCTAGTACAATTGAACAATTACATTCAAGTCTTGATAAACAAAGAATAGAATTATCTAAATTTAATAAAGGTCTTGATTATATGAAAAATACCTTTAACACTGCAAGAAGAGACTTGGATAACATATCAAACAGAAAAGATATAATAAAACATGTTAGTAGAGATTCATCTTCAATAAGTAATTCAAAAACAGTTAAAGAAAAACCGAGAAGAGTAGAAAAGGAAAAACCTAAACCAGAGCCTAAAAAAGAGGAACCAAAAGAGGAAGTAGTCGAAAAACCTAAACTAGAACCTAAAACTGGAGATTATAAAAACACTTTTGAAGATTCATTAAAACAGATATATGATTTAACTGGTTACAGTAAAAAAGAAGATAAGAAAAATACTATTGAAGAAGAAAATCACTTGGAAGATGTTTTTAAGCCAGAACCTAAGAAAGAAGAACCAAAAGTGGAGGAGCCTAAAAACGTATTTGATAATCCTACAGACGTAAGCGAATGGGAAAAAATGCTTAATTCTTCATACGAGCCTGAACCTAAACAGGACAATAAAGATGATGAGAAAATTAGTGTTGTTAACGATTTATTAAAACCTTATGGCACTTCATTTGAAAAACTAAAAGGATATACAAGCGATAAAATTGAATATAAATCTGGTAGAAGCATTCCATTTGAGATGACACCAGAAGACATAACAAAAGCTGTGAATGCTATCAACAGCATTGATCTAAAACAAATGAAAACAGTTGGACCAGAGATAACACTTCTTAGAAAAGTAAAACTAATGAAAGAGGGTAGTTAATATGGAGTATTTACTTTCTTTTGGATTAACAAACGAAGATTTAGAAACTATCAAAACACATGTTCCTGATGATGTATATAGTGAATTAACTTTATTTAAAAATATCGTTATTAAAAATATTGAATATTTAAGAGATTTTGGTGTAGAAAACTTTGCTCAAGTAGTAATCAAATATCCTGAAATTTTTCTAAGAGACGAAGGTAGTTTTAGAAATGTATTCTCTAAGTTTGATAGGGAAGATCTAATAAACAAATGTAAGAAAAACGTTGCTGTTATCAAAAAAATGGTTGAATTCGTAGACAATAATTAACTTACCTTTTGGTAAGTTTTTTAAATAAAGGTTTATAAATTCGACAAAAGATGATATAATCAAAGATAGTAAGGAGGTAACATGAAGAAAGTTTTACTCATTTTACTTATGTTATTTACCACTAACGTAAGTGCAGCTACAATTTATAAAACAGCTACTGTAAATGCTACTGATCTAATGATGCGTACTACTGCAGGCGGGTCCAGTGTTATGAAAGATGTTGACAACGATACAGTATATTTAGATAGACCTAAAACAGTTGAAATACTTGGTAGCCAGCAAGTTAGCGGTACTACATGGTATAAAATATATGTTAACTATTATAGCAATAACTATACCGGTTGGGTATCAGGTAAGTACCTAAACAATTTTAAAGATTATACTTTAGATGACTCATACGCATCTAGTTTAAGATCAAAAGGTTTTCCAGAAACATACATTTTACCAATTCAAAAATTGCATGCATTATATCCAAATTGGCAATTTAATGTTTCTAAATATAATGGGGGATTAAATTGGAATGATGTTATTAATGGTGAGTATTCACCACTAAGTAAAAATCTGATAAGTGGGCCAAATACTACTCTTAGATCTACTGACGGTGCTGCATATTCAAATGGTGTTTATACACAGTTTGAACCTGGTTGGTATGCACCTTCAAAACAGACTTTATCATTCTATATAGATCCAAGAAATTGGATTAACCCATATACAGTATTTATGTTTGAACAATTGTCATTTAATTCAAGTGAGAATCAATCAACGGTTCAAAAAATATTAGATGGTACTTTTATGTCTGGTTCATACAGTTATAATGGATCTAATAAAAGTTATGCTCAAACATTTGTAGAAGCAGGTCAAAACAATAATGTTAGCCCTCTTCATCTAGCTTCACGTGCACTTCAAGAACAGGGTAAAAATGGTAGTGCCACTATAAACATGCAAAGTGGAGGAGTGACATACCATAATTTCTTTAATATTAATGCTACTGGTTCAACTACTGCACAGATAATTGCTAATGCTCTTAGTCATGCAAAATCAAAAGGCTGGACTACACCATATTCATCAATAAATGGTGGTGCTGCAACAATATCTAATGGTTATATAAGTGCAGGACAAGATACAATTTATTATGAAAAATTTAATACAATTAATTCAAGCTTATACTGGCACCAATACATGGCTAATGTTCGTGCACCAATAAGCGAATCTTATTCAATGTATAGAGCAATTAATAATGCAGGAATAATGTCTGGAAGCTTTACTTTTAAAATTCCAGTTTATAACAATATGCCTGCATCAACTACATTATCAACAAGTGCTAATGGTGATAATTCACTTAAATCATTATCTGTAAGCAACTGTAATTTAAGTCCAATATTTGACTCTGCGATTACGTCTTACTCTTGTAATGTCGCAAACAATATATCTAGTGTTAGTGTTAGTGCAACTAATGCAAGTAGTTATTCTTCAACTACAGGGCTTGGATCATACAACTTAAATGTTGGTAACAATACAATTAATATAATCGTCACTGCTGCTAATGGTGCTACTAAGACTTATACAATAAATGTTAATAGATTAAATGCATCAGCATCAACAAGTGAATCTAGTGCAACACCAAATGATATTGTTAGTTCACTAGGATATAGCATTTCAAGTTCAAATATGTATGGTGTTAAACCTTCAACAAATAGAACGACATTTATTAATAATATAAGATCTAGATATTCACTTGCATCAGTAACAATTAAAAATATAAGTGGTCGCGTTGTAACATCATCACTACTAAGTACAGGCGATAAGGTTACTATAGCAAATGGAGCATATACATCAACATTCACTGTTATTATTAGAGGTGATTCAAACAGTGATGGTAAAATAAATATTAC
>CADBSQ010000189.1 GCA_902797415.1 uncultured Erysipelotrichaceae bacterium
GAGAGATTTGAACTCTCGCGCCAGTTTCCCGACCTACACCCTTAGCAGGGGCGCCTCTTCAGCCACTTGAGTACTACTCCACTGACAAAGATATTTTACCTAATTTTGTGGTATAAGTCAAGGGTTTGTTGTAAGGTGTAGGATATAATGTTATTAATTTATAATAAAAACTTCACGATAATGTGAAGTTTAGTCAAATAAACTTAATTGATTTGATTCGCTCATACCATCAAGTATACCTAAGTATTTCATTTTTTCTATCGTTGTAGAGTTTACCTTAGCACGAGTTTGTAAATCTTCTATACTTAGAAACTCATGTTTTTCTCTTTCTTTAACGATTAATTTTGCTACGTTTTCACCAAGGCCATCAAGACCCCTAAATGGGAATATTAGAGCTTTTTCTTCTTCATCTACAACAAAGTTTCGAGCATCACTTTTATAAAGGTCTATCATTTTAAACTTATACCCTCTTGCATACATTTCCATGGCGATTTGAAGTTCATTTGTTAAATTTACTTCCTTTTGGGTTGCTTCATATCCCTTGTCGATTATTTCTTCATATCTTTTCTTTATTGCCTTATAGTCTTTACACATTACTTCGATATCAAAGTCTGTTGTGCGCACGCTATAATATGTAGCATAAAAGTATAAAGGTTTGTGTACCTTGAACCAAGCTATTCTAAATGACGCAACTACATAAGCAGCAGCATGAGCTTTTGGGAACATGTATTTTATTTTTCCACAAGAAGTGATAAACCACTCTGGAACATTTGCTTTTTCCATTATTTCTTTATATTCTGCCCAGGTTTCTTTATCTTTGCTCGCCTTTCCCTTACGAACGAATTCCATTATTTTAAATGCTTTTAAAGGTTCTACATCATAAGTTAATAATGCGTTCATAATGTCATCACGACAACCAATAATATCTTTAAATGGTACAACATTATTTAGAATCAAATCTCTTGCATTACCCGTCCATACATCAGTACCGTGCGATAAACCAGAAATCTTTATAAGTTCAGCGAATGTTTTAGGTTTTGTTTCTGTAAGTGTTCTAATTACAAAGCTTGTACCAAATTCTGGTACGCCAAGTGTACCAGTTGGGCAGCTTATTTTATCTTCTGTAACACCAAGTGCTTTTGGTGATGTAAATAAACTCATCGTTTCTTTATCATCTAATGGTACTTTTAGAACATCTAATCCAGATAAGTCTTGTAACATCTTTAATACTGTCGGATTATCGTGTCCAAGTATATCTAATTTTAAAACACAGTCTTCTATTGAATGGAAATCAAAGTGTGTAGTTCTCCAAGCACTATTAATATCATCTGCCGGATATTGGAAAGGAGTAAAATCAAATACTTCCATATAATCTGGAATTACTATTATACCTCCTGGATGTTGTCCAGTAGTTCTTTTAACGCCTGTTACTCCTTTTGCTAAGCGTTCTATTTCTACGCTTTTCATGGTAATACCTTTATCTTCACAGTAACCTTTTACAAAACCATATGCTGTTTTATCAGCTACGGTACTTACAATTCCTGCACGGTAAACATTATCTTTACCAAATAATACTTTAGTATATTCATGAGCACTAGCTTGATTATCTCCAGAAAAGTTTAAATCAATATCTGGCACTTTATCAGCATTAAATCCAAGGAATGTTGCAAATGGCATATCTTGCCCTTCTTTATTCATTTTTTCATGACAATTTGGACATACCATATCAGGCAGATCGTAACCACTTGTATAATCATCACTTAATGGTTTACCATTTACTTCAAAGAGACTGGTTTTACATTTTTCACAAATGTAATGCGCTGGAAGTGGATTAATCTCTGTAATGTTCATCATAGCTGCAACAAAACTTGAACCTACACTACCACGAGAACCTACCAAATAGCCCTCTTTGTTCGAATGCTCTACAAGTTTTTGTGCAATTAGATATATTACGTCATATCCTCCTTTAATTATTCCATTTAATTCGTTTTCGATTCTCTCATCGATTAATTTTGGAAGTGGATCACCATAAATACTTTTAGCTTTTTTGTAAACCATATCCTTTACTATTTCTACAGAATTGTCCATTTTTGGGGCGAATGGTACACCCTTTGTATCGATAATGACTTCTACATCTTCACACATATCAGCGATTTTATTTGTATTAGTAATTACGATGGTTTCTCTGGTTTTTTCATCAAAGAAACTAAAATCATCAAGCATTTCATTTGTAGTCCTAAAGTGTTGTGATGGAATAGTAGTTATATTAGATCTATTAAGTGGATGTCTTCCACCACCAGGTACTTTTTGATTTATAATTATTTCTCTATAAATTTTACTTTCTCTATCAAAATGATGAACATCTCCAGAAGCAGCAATTAAGACACCAGCTTCACTGCAAACTTCTACTATTTTTTTGATATGGTTAGTAAGTTCCACTTCATTTAAGAAATCACTAGTTTCAATAAGATGATGATAAACTTCTCTTGGTTGAACTTCTACATAATCATAAAATCTTACTAAATTAGATAGTTCTTCATCGCTTTTTCTTTTAGCTTCTCTAAAAACTTCTGACTCATAGCAGCAGCTTCCGATTAAAAGACCCTCTCTATGTTTTTCAATTTCACTTCTAAGTATTCTTGGAGTTTTATATAAGTATTTTGTATTAGCTAAACTTACTAATTTAAATAAATTTTTAAGTCCTTTTCTATTTAAAGTTAATATATTTA
>CADBSQ010000190.1 GCA_902797415.1 uncultured Erysipelotrichaceae bacterium
CTGGTATTTTTTTCTGAAGTTCGTTGTGAAAGTTTAATCTATTTTGTTCCATATATACCTCCAAAGATTTTTATACTTTAGTTATACCTCTATTTTACCATATTTATGTCAATCAAAAAAGTTCTTATTTACTTTACCACTATTTTTGTTATAATTTATTATAGAAGGTGAATAGAAAATGAAAGAAAACAAAGTAGTTATAGTTGGATGTGGAAATGTGGGAATGAGTTATGCTTATTCTTTAGTTAACCAAAGAAATAGTATCGATAGTCTTTATATTATAGATATTAATAGAACTAGACTTAAGGGTGAAGTAATGGATTTAAATCATACTCTTCCATATAGTCCATCTAGAATGAGTATTCATGCAGGAACATATAAAGATTGTAAGGATGCAAGAATTGTTACTATCTGCGCTGGAGTTCCTCAAAACAAGGGACAAACTAGAATAGATTTAATTAATGATAATAATAAAATTCTAAAAGAAATAGTTAAAAATGTTATGGATAGTGGCTTTAAAGGAATATTTTTACTTGCTGCAAATCCAGTTGATGCGATGAGTTATCTAACTTGGAAATACTCTGGTCTTCCAGCAAAGCAAATAATTGGTTCTGGTACAGTTTTAGATTCTGCAAGACTTAAATATATAATTGCTAAAAAAACAAAAGTTAATTCTAAAAGTGTCCATGGTTACGTTATTGGAGAACATGGTGATTCAGAATTTATTCCATGGAATAGTATAGATATCGGTCTTCAGCCAATTGATGATTTTTTAACTGATGATGATAGAGAAAAAATAAGTGAGAAGGTAAAAAATGCTGCTTATGAAATAATTAATGCTAAGGGTAATACTTCTTATGGTATAGGAGTATGTTTGGCAAGAATTACAAATGCTATTTTAAGTGATGAACACCTTGTATTACCAGTTTCTAATTATGATAAAGAAAACGACGTGTTTATCGGAATGCCTGCAGTTATTGGTAAAGAAGGAATTATTAAAAGAATTAAACTTGATTTAAATAAGAAAGATAAGCAAAAACTTAAACGTTCTGTAAACGTTATTAAAGAAGCAATTAAAAGTGTAAAATAAAAAAATGATTATTCTCAAATCATTTTTTTATTTTATATCAAAGTCTAACAATTCGTTACATATTTTTTGAAATCTATCTTGTTCATTTCTTATTGTATCTAAGAGAAACATTTTATCATTATCATATTCTTTTAGTCCCCTTAAGTAAAAGGATTTATCTTCATCTAAAGTAATGAATGGCATGATACTATGCTTCAAACATTCTTTAAACATTATCATTCGGCCAACTCTTCCATTACCATCACCAAATGGGTGAATACGCTCAAATCTTACATGAAATTCTATAATATCTTCTATAGTCACATGGTCTATTTTTTCATACCATTTTAGTAATTTATCTATATCCTTTTCAACGTTTTCCGGTTTTGATGTGTTTGTGACGTTTATTAACACAATCTTATTTGGTATAGTTTTAAATCCTCCAACATTGTAACGAGGATTAGCTTCATCTGAAGTATTTCTTTTTAATATTTTATTCATTTCTATAATTAAATCTTTTGATAGCTTTTCATCTATGTTATCAAGCATGTAATCAAATAATCGAAAATGGTTTTTCATTTCTACTAAATCATCAACTTTTATAACCTCATCAGGTTTGGGAATAAATGAATCTGTTTCAAATATTTCTTCGGTTTCATCACTGCTTAATCTACTTCCTTCAATTTTATTTGAATTATAAGCAAAATTAACTTGACAGTAGTGATATATATTTCCTTTAAACCTATCTTTTTTCTGAGCTAATAGTTCATTTTTAATTTTAGATTTTTCCACTTCTAGCATCCTAATTTAACTCTATAAGCTCGTAATTGGTAGAACCAAGTCCTAGGCTTTCTGCATATTTAGTGATATGTCTTCCTTCTTGTCTATCAACTATTTCCTGAAGTAAAACAGCACCTTTATCTTTACTATTCCAAACAGCATTTAAAAAAGCTTGATCGTTAGCTACAGGATCTAAACTTGCAAAAATACCAATATCTTCCATTACAGGGTCTCCTTGGTTGGCATCACAGTCACAATCCACAGATAAAGCGTTTGCTACTGTGATATATACTATTTGTTTATTATTAAGTTTTAAATAATCACTAACTGCTTTAGCTGCTTCAGCCATTGATTCGATAAAGTCTTCTTGTTTATAAGAAACACTCCAACACTTATTAGGGTCATCTGTTTGACCGCAAGAATGAATATATGCTTTTCCATTACGAGATGCTATTCCAATAGATTGGTTTTTAAGGTTAGCACCAAACCCACCCATTGCGTGTCCTTTGCCATGGGCTAAATTTACAATTGAATCATAGTCTTCAAAATTTTTACCAATTAAATCATATTTTAAGTGTTTACCATTTAATACAGGAATTTTAATCTCCCCTACTGCATCCATAATATCAACTTCTGCAAAGGAAGTAAAACCATGTTCCCTAGCCACTTCTAAATGCTCTTTGGCATTATTTCTAGCTCCCGGATAGGCAGTATTACATTCAAGTATTGTTCCGTCTAAACTTTTAACAAAAGGACCGATTAAATCAGCTTTTAAGTACCCTTTAGCCCCTCTTTCTCCGGTCGAAACTTTTACCCCTATTCTACCATCTAATTTTACACCAAGTGCTTCA
>CADBSQ010000191.1 GCA_902797415.1 uncultured Erysipelotrichaceae bacterium
TATAGATAATAATAGTAATGTATATAGTGCTATTTCAGCCTTTAAATTTGGAGGAACTTATGATGCACAACAAATAACATCAGGCAATAAAACTTATGAGACCTCTTATATTAATTATGAAGGTGGTGACCAACCACATAATAACTTACAACCATATATAGTAACTAATTATATAATAAAAGCAAAACAAAGTGTAGGTATTGTAGGAACTGTAAATGATGAATATAGTACAAGTAAAACAGATGTTTATAGTTCGGATTATATAAATAAATTACATACATATTCAACAACTGAAACTGTAATAGGAACTTGGTTAGGCAAACCTTTATATAGAAAAGTATTTGATGTTGGAAGTTTGCCTAATAACACAACTAAAAATGTAACAATAGACTTACAATGGTCAGATATATTTGTAACTAATATTTATGGGGTTGCACATGATATTAATGGCGTGCCATATCCAATGAATTTTGTTAATCCAATTGCAGGAGACCAAGAAATAGGTTTTAGAGGCACAGGAACAAATGTAATAAGTATTTTTACTGGAGCAAATAGAACAGGTTTAGACGGATATGTAGTATTAGAATATACAAAAACAACTGATTAGTTTACTTTTTAGTAAAAATAAGATATAATTTAGATGAAAATATGAAGGGAGGATGCATGTATGGCACTTATTGCAAAAGGAAATAAAATAATAATGGATGCATATGATTATGGTGTTCAATTGCCTTTTGATATAACAGGAGCTAAATTCAATCCTACTGATAAAATGCGTTTTGAAATAAGAAAATCAAAAGACTCCGAAATTCTTCTTAGTAAAGATTATTCAAATGAGTTAGATAGTGTAGATAAATTTAGATTTTTTCTAGAATTAACGCAGGAAGAATCTAGTAAAATTGCACCAAATAATTATATTTATTATGTTAGATATATAGTTGAAGGAAACGTGCGAGACACTGTTGCTTCTGGAGAAGAATTTAAGGTTAAAAACGGAAATGGGTAGGTGATTTCATGGAATTAAAAATAGGAGGTTCTTCTGTAAATTTAAAGTTTACATCGGCTCATGACAAAGAAGTAGGTGGAAGGGGTTATTCAGCATATGAAATTGCTGTTCAAGAAGGTTTCATTGGCACAGAAGAAGAATGGCTTGCATCATTAGTTGGACCACCAGGACCAGAAGGTCCTGAGGGACCTGAAGGTAAGGAAGGACCACAAGGTGTTCAAGGTATTCCTGGACAACCTGGTCCTCCAGGTCCTAAGGGTGACCCAGGAGAAGATCAAAATTATTTACATATTCAAAGTGTTGCTTCTACTGAGTGGAATATAATTCATAATTTAGGTAAATACCCATCAGTTACTGTAATAGATAGTGCAGGTAGTGAAGTAATAGGAGAAGTGCAATATGTAGACTTAAATACTGTAAAGATTAAATTTGAAGCAGGATTTAGTGGCAAAGCCACATTAAACTAAAGGAGGAAATATGGCAAAGAAATTTTTAGTTTCAATTGATTTAAACAAAAATGAACTATTAAATGCTAGAATGCAAAATCTAGCTACACCACCATCAAATCCAGACGTAGGACAAGTGTATTTTGACACTACTGATGATGTATTAAAATTATGGACTGGTACTGAGTGGGTTTCTGGTGGTTCAGGTGGTGGAGGATATACACTACCAATAGCAACAAATACTACCTTAGGTGGTGTACTTGCTAAACTTAAGACTACAGGAGATACTGTAGAGGTTGCTGTAGCAAGTGATGGTAAACTTTATGTACCAGCATATCCAACTATTTCTAGTTTAGGAGGAATACCTAATACAGAAAAAGGAGCAAATAGTGGTGTTGCAACATTAGACTCTAGTGGTAAAGTACCAGCTTCACAGTTACCAAGCTATGTAGATGATGTAATAGAAGGTTACTATTATAGTGGTGCTTTCTATACTGATTCAGCACATACAACACAAATAACTCCAGAAGATGGAAAGATTTATTTAGATAAAGATACAAATAAAGCTTATAGATGGACTGGATCTGTTTACATGGAAATAGGACAGTCAACAATTCCTAAGTATGTTGGAACTATAACAGGTAATGGAACAACTACTTCATTTACTATTACACATGACTTAGGTACAAGAGATGTTATAGTAAATATTTATGATGGCTCTACTTATGAAGATGTGATTGTTGATGTTATAAGAACTTCAACAAGTGTAGTGACAGTAACATTTGCACAAGCTCCAGCAAGTGGAACAACATACAAAGTAGTAGTGGTAGCATAGGAGGGATAATATGAAGATTTTATCTCCAATAAATGAAAATAAAGATTTAGTAAATAAGGAATATGTAGACAGCCATTCAGGTGGGGACAATTCTGTAAAAGTAATAGATATGGCTGATTTGTCAGATTTAACAACAGCTCATTCTTATTTTGATGGAATAATTGTTGATGGGAAACCAATTCCTACATTTTTAAAAGACCAACGTATGATACTCGAATTAACAAATTTTTCACAAGATTCTCAAGAAATTGAAGGGGTAGAAGTTTATTATAATAATTATCATTTTGGTTTTACTTATAATACAGGTGGTGGTAATATCTATTATCCAGTAACATCAATGGTAATATATAGAGTTCCAACAAATACAAGTTATCCAGTAATAATGGAATCAAATGCGTCTGTTGGGTTAACCTATGATATTGCCTCTCAAGCATTTCAAGAAAAACTTGAATCAGGTACAAACATCAAAACTATAAATAATCAAAGTATTTTAGGAAGTGGTAATTTAACAGTATCAGGTAGTTTTTATGACTATGATGATAGTCAAACACCTTATGATATACCTTATAATTATGCTGGTGTTAATTCGTTTGATGGTATTACAATAAATATTAATAATCAAGATGTCAGTGTTGTAGGCATTGTTTATAGTTTTTTGCAATTTTCTCTTTCCTATTTAAAGACGCTTTTAAGTGACA
Source organism: uncultured Erysipelotrichaceae bacterium (assembly GCA_902797415.1). Lineage (GTDB taxonomy): Bacteria > Bacillota_I > Bacilli_A > RF39 > UBA660 > RUG11867. The sequence goes on from CADBSQ010000191.1 coordinate 2,986, forward strand.
TTGTTCAATATGCTGAAGCATTATATGTCCCAACAGCTAGTTTTATCCCTAATGCAGACAGTTCATTAACAATTATAATTCCAGGTTATGGTGTAGCTATTTTTCCTTTAGTATTGGATAATGACCATTATAAAGCAAATGGGGTTATGCTTTTATCTTATCACTATGGATTTGCTGCGTTATTTACAAGTAATGGGGTTACGACGACATATGACATATCTGAAAAGCAAGATAACTTGGTATCAGGTACCAACATAAAAACTATAAACAATCAAAGTTTATTGGGTTCAGGTAATATCTCAATTTCAGGAGGTTCTTCAATAGATGTTCAAATAAATGGTACATCAATAGTAAATAATGATGTAGCAAATATACTTACGCAAACTGCTTATAATGCTAGTACAAATAAACTAGCCACTATGACAGATATTGCCAATGCTATAACAACAGCACTTAATACACCAGTATAGGAGGAATTATGGCAAAAAATAATAATTTAACAGACTTTTTAACAAGTCTTGCTAACAAGTTTAGAAGTGTACTTGGAACGTCTGGAACTATTGACCCACAAGATTTTGATGACTTAGTAGATAGCACATATACAAAAGGCTATAATGATAATCCTGGAATAGATGTGTCTGATACAACTGCTGCAAAAAGCAATGTTTTAACAGGAAAATATTTTTATACTTCTGCTGGGGTTAAAACTGAGGGAACTATGGCTAATAATGGTTCATTAGGAACAACTACTTTAACTAAAGCAACATCAAGCAAAACCATTCCAGCAGGATATACAAGTGGAGGTACAGTTAAAATAAGCACAACAAACCTATCGGAGGGAAATATTAAAACTGGAGTTACTGTGGTTGGAGTTACAGGTACTTTTACAAGCGATGGAAATGTAGAAGAATATGATGTAATAAAAGACAAAATTGCGTATGCTGATGGCTCGAAAGTAACAGGAAAATATGCTTGTTTAGGAACAGGACCACAATATAATTGCGATTCAAGTGGTTGTTCTACAACTGCTTTAGTAGTGCCTTGCAATTTTCAACCAACAGCAGTTGCTATTGTTTTAAATAGTGCCACATATACAAACAATAGAATAATAGCAGTGTGGGCAACTAGTACAGCTGTTGTATATCATACAAAAACATCAAGTGGTGTTACAAGAACACAGGTAACAAGTAGTATTTCAAGTTATTGGTCTTGGAATTCATCTACAAATAAAGTAACAATTAAAAGTGCTTCAAGTACTTACTTATGGGGGGCAAACAGCTATCGTGTATTTATATTCAAATAGGAGGAAAATATGTATCATAAAATAATTGATGAAGATGAAAATATTATAGGATTTTCAGGACCAGATTCAGATGAAATAACAGATGAAAACTGGATTGAAATAACAGAAGAAGAATATAAAGAATTGGAAAAACAAACCGAAAAAAATACAAGTGATGAATTTGAATGATAGATAAGATAAAAAGATATTATGAGTTAGGAATATATCAAGAAAAACATTTATTAAAGTTTTTAGAAAAAAACGTTATCACTCAAGAACAATATAACGAAATTATAAATGGAGGCTAATATGACAATAACACATTTTCTAAAGGAATGGGCTGGTCTAATTGCTGCTTTAGGCTTATTAGGTATTGAAATAGCACCAATTAAGAGCAATCCTATTTCATGGGTTCTCAGAAGGATAGGTAATTTGTTAAATTATGATATAAGAAAAGAAGTTAATAGTTTGACTACTAAAGTGGATAAGATAGAAGAAAATCAAGACTTTGCTGATGTATTTGACATTAAGCAAAGGATAACTAATTATCATGCACTATTATTAAATAGTGGACTAGATGAGAACCAATATAGAAGATGTTTTGAGCTTGAGACTAAATATAGGTTTTATCAGAAAAAATATCCTGGAAGAGTAAATGGTCACATGGATGCTATGTTAGAGTCAATACACAATAATTATCTAAAGGGAAATATAGTTTTAATGGAGGA
>CADBSQ010000192.1 GCA_902797415.1 uncultured Erysipelotrichaceae bacterium
AAATTAAAAACTAGATCTTACATCTTTTATATAAAAAGTAAGTAAAAATGTACAAAAAACACCAAAAATCATTAAAATGGTTTTTTTTTTATATATTTTTGATAAGGTGATGTTTCCGACTAACCCCATTATAAAATAAGGGCTTTATAATTTTTACTGAGTGTTCGGAAAATAGTAATATTGCGTTGTAATTAAAAATGAAAAAAGTATGGTATAATGTTTATAGGTGGTGATTTTAATGCCTCAGGAAATTATGAATCAAATGAATAATATTAAATATGGCTGGAAAGATAAATATGAAAATATTCACTTTAATATTGATGAAACTTTTTCTAATGATTATGTCTTAGAAACCCCAAGCGAAGTATTAAATAATAATGTTGGCGTGTGTTGGGATCAAGTTGAGCTTGAACGCAGCTTTTTTGAAAAAACAAACATTAAATTTAACACATTTTTTATTGTATACTACAATGATAATGATTGTCCTACACATACTTTTTTAATATATAAAGATAATGATTCATACTTCTGGTTTGAACACTCTTGGGAAAAGTTTAGAGGTATTCATATGTATAAAACAGAGGAAGAAGCGTTAAAAGATATAAAAAATATATTTATAAAATATGAGTTAAATGGTAGCTATACTAATAATAACCTATGTATATATAAATATGAAAAACCAAAATATGGAATAAATTGTCTTCAGTTTTATAAACATTGTGAGCATGGTGAGAATATTATTATCTAATTAATAGAAATGATCGTAATATTAAGAAAATCTACTGATCAATTATGATTTTCTTTTTTTATGCATTTAAAAGTATACTTATTTTATTTGTAATTACAAAGTCTATGTGTTATAGTAGTCATCAAATGCGGAAGGCCAATGGTTTTAAATAAAGGGGTTAAATATGGAAAAGATTAATATAAAATATTTTGGTGATGTACACGTTAATGAATTCTTCGATGAAAAAAAACTATATAGAATAGAAGATGAAGTTAATGATGATAAAACTAATTACATTTGTTTCACTGGTGATTTGATAAATTCGACAAACTTTATTAGAGAAAATGTATCTAAAAGAAAAATTATTATTAGTTTTTTAGAACGTCTGGGTAGAATAAGTCCAGTTATTTTCACATTGGGTAATCACGATATATTTATGGAAAACAATGGTTGGCAAAACGATTGGTATGAAGAATTTTGGAAAGACGTTAGTGCCATTGACGGAATTAACATGTTAAAATACATCTTTAAATATGAAGATGAAAACATATACATTACAGACATTGACCCAGGTTTTAGTTACTACGAAAATAATACGGGTCATGAAGATAAAGAAGAACTGATTAAAGCATTAAAAATTAAGAAACGGTTTTATCAATATTTAAACACTAATAGATTAAATATCTTACTTAGTCATTCACCAGTTTTTATGACTGATAAGGATATATTGGATATCATTAATGAGTTTGATGTTATTTTATCTGGCCATATGCATAACGGCTTAGTTCCACCAATTATTGATCAAATTATAAAAAATAATCGAGGATTTATTACACCCGATATGACTCTTTTCCCAGATAATGTTAGGGGGACTAAAAACATTATGTATGGTGATAAATTAATAAAACTAATGATAACAGGCGGCATAACCAAAATATCTAAGTCTAGAATATTAAATGCTATTTTTCCAATGAGTGTTAGCGAATTTGAGTATGATAAAAAAACAAAAAAGATAAAAACTATAAGATAGAAAGTATATTTAAACTAATAAAGATGGTGTAGATTATGAAAAACATAAATCTTTTTTTGGATTCAAATGATTATAAAACAAATTATATCTTTACTGAAGCATTAGAAATGATAAAAGCTATTGATGAAGGTTATGATTGTTATAATGAACTTTACCAAATTTTAGTGAATAATACTGAAATAATTAACGATTTAGGTTCAGCATTACTAAAAAAGTCAAATGAATTTAACAACTTATCAATATTGGAACATTATGCTCTGAATGAAAGAAAAACAAGTAGAATCTTACGAATTATTAAAGTTTTTTTCATGAATGAAAACTTTCTATTAACAGATTTTAAAGAGGGTAAAGTATTAGATTATCTGTTATCAATTGATTATAAAAGCATATGTGAAATAATTTTTTCTAGGAATGACTTATTATTAAATCCCTTTATCTTAATTATATTGGGCGAACACAACCTTCTTGATATAGGTTTATTTATAAACAAAATATTTAGTTCATTATTAGCAAGAGATCGCATAAAAAGAATAGAAGAACATTTTTATAAGGATGAGTTTGATAGGTGCTCAAAATTAAAAATCAAATCTGAGGAGCAAGAATTACTTGATGAATTTAAAAACATAATGCTTGAAGATTCAAAAAGTGATATTGAAATAATAAATTTAGCAATAGTAAGTTTTAAATATTTATTTTTTACAGATTATCCTTATGCCCAAAGGGATTTAGAAAATTTGATTAACATAAAACTAAAGGATAAAAGGTTTTGCTTAAGATATAATGAAAGGCATATTGAAATTAAGAATAGACGTTCTCATTTTAATAAAACGACAAAACACGTTTATATAAATAATAAATATGGTATTAACGTTTTTAATCATGAGATAACGCATGTCTTATATCATTACCTTACTCAAGATAAAGGAGATATACCAGAAGGATTTAAAAAATACTTAGACGAAGACTGTAAAAAATATAGGGGAAAACTAGATGCTTATGTAGAAAATTTTTTCCAAAAGTTTATGGTTCAAATAAAAAGCACTAATCAAATTAAACGTGAAATTAGAAAAATATTTAAATTATCTTTATATGATAAAATGTTTATAGAAAAAGATGCCTACTATAAAATAATTAGGGAAGACTATACGAGAGAAAAACGATCTGGCAGGTATTCAAAAAAAATACTAAACTTTATATCTAATAATATGATAGATCGAAAAAATTTTGAAAAAAGATGCTACAATGCATTATTTTATGAAATACAAAGACATTATTTAGATTTTATTTTCCAGGCTGATACAAGTTTTCAGGATATATTAGATGCGATATCAGAAGGAAAACTGCGCTCATACGGATATAAAATGAAGAACAATGTAATTTATGAATTTTCTGGTCATGGGCAGGATGCTTATTATTCAAACCCTGTTACACAATTTGATGAAATTTTAGCAGAGTATATTTCTCTTTTAAAATCTCCACTGGGTGAAGAGTTTATTGATAAGCTAAAGCACATCTTTGGAAATGAATTCATTCAGACACTAGATGAGTACTATAAAAAAATGAATCTATATGTAAATATGAATAAAAGATATTTAAAATAGAAACTATATGTTCTCTTTTTTTGTAAATGTTCTTGCCATAATTAAAAAATAGCTTTATAATATCTCTCATATTTAGGAGGTTTTAATATGGAAGTTGAAACAATAGAAAGAAAAATTCAATTAAAAA
>CADBSQ010000193.1 GCA_902797415.1 uncultured Erysipelotrichaceae bacterium
AATCTTTTGCAGATAAATCAAACTTTATTGTATTTTTAAAACCTTTAAAATTAGTAACACTAAACTCTTTTAACATAATAACTTTCTTTCTCCTTATTACTTAAATATAAACCATATTACTATTATATATATTATATGTAACATCTGATCTTGAATTAAATTAATTTTATACTTATTAGCTTTTAAATCATCAACTATAGCATGAAATATAGTTCCTATCATTACTGAAATTGCTAATATATTAATATTATTATATAAAAATAAATAAACTGGAATATGAACAAAAAACGTATTCATAAAACTATGCTCTAAAAGAGCTATAATATAATCTTTACTATACTTTTTATTTGGACAATTCTTTTGCCACCAATACTTATTTTTGCCATCTGCTAACCAACCTTGTATTTTATAATCATCTAACAAGTGTAAATAAATCATACATAATAATGCTAACATTTTTTACTTTCCTCCTCTTCTTTTTCGTTTCATTATAATTTCCAACTATATATTCTATAGATTCCATTTTTCTTTCATTATATTGTTTTATTCTATCTTGATAAAATTCTTTTATTTATAGTAATAATCTAAAATAATAAAAACTACTTGGTATTTTATAACTTACACTTTTATTATCTTCATATAATACCAACATTAATTTACCAGAATCTAAATTTACTATAATATTTTTACATTTTTCTATTTCTTGCTATTTAACACTTAATAATTGTTTCCAATTTATCTTTTATACTAATCATTATTAACTCCTATCATCTTTTCAACGATCAAAAGATCCTAAACTTTGTTGTGTATCACCACGAGGTCCAAAATGACGAAAACTTTCTTCTTCTGATTCTAATTTATCTACTTTTAGCGGTTTTGTTTTATTTATTTTAGAACTTTTATTTTCTTTTAAACTTTGCAAAAAGAAATTATCAGAAAAATATTTCATTTGATCTTCTTCAAGTAACAAATTATTTATTTTAAGTTCATTTGTAAATAATACACATATTAATCTATATAATTTTAATGGTGTTATACTTGTATACATAATTGTTAAAGTGTATCTATTTATTAATTTTCTATATTCTTCATCACTTAATGATTTTTCATTTTTTTCGTTATAAAATTTTAATTTCATAAATGCATATTCTAACATGTTATCATGAATTATAAAAACATATTCAACTTTATATGGTTTTTCCCAATTCTTTACATCATAATATTTATTAAACCATCCTTCAAGAATAACACTAGTTGGATCTTCATCATTTATAGAATAATCACTTTCATCCCAAGACATACAATTACAAAAAGCATCATTTAATTTTGTAATCATTTCTTTATATGTTTCTATTTCTATTATTGGAACATCAACTATTATATTCATTTCTTTTTCTCTATTTATTTAAAACTTATTTATATTTTTCTAAAAATTTAAATGTTTATTAAAATTTACAAGAATGTTTTGTAATGAAATTATTACAAAACATTAGTTTTTTTACTTTATCTGTCCTAGCATATTTTTTATAATTTGATAATGATCTCCAAAAAATTGATCTTGCATAGAGTCTAAGTCACCTAAAGGAATCCATTTTGCACTATAAGCATCATCGCTACCTTTTACTTTAGGTAATTCTTTTACTCTTAAATTAAATAAGAAACAATGTGTTATACCTCTACCACGTGCTTCTCTATAAGGATCATCGAAATATTTTTCAGCTACTATACTTCCTTTTAAAAATAATCTACTAACATCTATTCTAGTTTCTTCTTTAAGTTCTCTTATGCAACAATCTTTTAGATATTCTGTCTGATTTAAAAATCCTCCAGGCATTGCATAAAGATCTTTTCCTGGATTAGATTTTCTTTTTATTAATAGAATATGTCCTTTACAAATCACTACAGCATCAGTAGTAACAAAAATCGGTGGATACGGAGCTTTATTCCATTGTTCCTTATAATCTTTTATGAATTTAAACTCATCTCTCAGATTAGAATAAATATCTTTATTATTTGACAACCAATTTTTAATCCATAATTCTACATCTTTTGGAACTCCGTCTATTGATTTAGTAGAATCGTATTGAGTGCTAAAAATATATTCTCTTATAGTAGTGGCTGACAATCCATGTTCGAATTCGGCTACTGGTATGAATTCCCATTGAGGAAATAAATCTAAATAATAAGAACTTGAATCTTTTTTAAATCCTATAATACCTATTTTATTATTCGGTTTGGTTAATTTACATACATTACTTTGTACATCTTTAACCCACCAACCTTCAGTATTATAGTTTGAATTCACTTGTTGAATAAAAAATATATTTTTACCTAAGAATTCATCTATATTTAATATCATATCAGTTCTTTCGAGTTCTGTCCACGGATTTCTAGTAGACCTAGCTACTTTACTAGAACCCACAAATATTAGTACCTTCTCAGCTAGTCCTAATGCTTTTTTAACTATTTTATAATGTGCATTAGTAAATGGCTGAAATCTACCTATGTAAACAATAGCATCTAGTTTTTCCATTTTATATCTCCTCAAATTTATGTCTACTATTTTCATGCATTCTATCTATTTTTTCTTTTATTTCTTCATTATTGCATTCACCAGTTTTAATATACTCATCCAATTGTTTATAAGTAAATCCATATTTTTCTTCATCAGATTTTCCTGTTAATCCATCAGCTGGAGTTTTACAAATAAGTTCTTTAGGTATTCCTAATTCTAATCCAATCTTTATAAGATCAGTTTTAAGAATATCTTTTATAGGATTATAATCGCAAGCACCATCACCCCATTTCGTAAAGTACCCTACATATCTTTCTGAGGCGTTACCTGTTCCTACTACTGCACCATTAACAGCATTAGCAATCATATAAGCATTTATCATTCTTATTCTTGGAGCTATGTTTATTCTAGCATTTTCAAAATTAACATCAATTTTAAAATTTTTATCGAATTCATAAAGATTTTTTAACATATTATTATATTGATCATTAATGTTTATATTAATATAATTTATGCCTAGTGTTTTTACTACTTTTATAGAATCTAATATATCTTTTTGCTCTCCATTAGGTTGTAATATCCCTATCACATTTTCTTTACATAATGCATTAGTTAAAAGATATGCTACATAAGTGGAATCAGCACCACCAGAAATATTTATAACTGCAGTTTTAATATTTCTTTCTTTAAACCATCTTTTAACTTCTTTTATTTTAAGTTTGTTATAACCATTCGGATCGTATTTTATAAAATCCAAACTATTTAATCTTATATCCCTATAAGCCATTTACTTCTCCTTTTATTTTATTTAACAAATAT
>CADBSQ010000194.1 GCA_902797415.1 uncultured Erysipelotrichaceae bacterium
AAGGGTGATAGAATGCTTGTAATTCCAATTTATAATATATTAGTACTACCTAATTCAGAGGTATACTTACCAATTGATTCAATTAAAAACTTTAAACTGAAAGATGATATTAGTAATTTAGTTGGTGAAAAAGTAATATTTGTAATAGCTAAAAACAAGGACAATGGTTCACCAAAAGCATCTGATTTTTATAAATTAGGTGTCGCAGGAATCATTGAAGAAGTTAATCAAAATAATTATATTTTAATCAAAACCACTAAGAGACTACACATCGATAAAATCAAATTAACTAAAACAAATATTGAGGTTTACGCAACAGAAAAACCAGAAGTATACGATATAACTGAGGAAGAAGAAAAAGTTAAACTTAAAAAAGTTAAATCAGAGTTAATTAGTTATTATTCTAACTTTAATTGGGGTATTTTTGCACAGAGTTATTTCTTAAACTATGAAACTCACTCTGAACTTTTATGTGCAATTGCACCTTTTATAAAAATAAACAGTGAAGAAAAATATGACTTATTAAAAGAAAATAAAATGTCTAAAAGAAATGCAAAAATAGAAAGATTAATATATGAATATCTAGAAATAATTCAAGTAAGTGCTGAAGCTAAAAAAGCAGGAGAAAGAGATAACCAAAAAGCTTATAGAGAAATGGCTATCAAAAAACAAATAGGCTTCCTACAAGATGAACTTGATAAAATGCATCCTGAGAATAAAAGTGATGTCGCAAAATTCGAGGAATTAATTAAACAAAGTGGAATGAATGAGGAAGCATTAAAAGAAGCAAACAAAGTTTTAAACAGATTAAAACAAGAAAACAAGAATAATCCAGAGTATAGTGTTTTATATGATTATTTAGATTTTGTTACATCTCTCTGCTGGAAAAAGAGTAAATTTAAAGAGATAGATATAAATAAAGCACAGAAAGTATTAGATGAAGATCATTATGGACTTAAAAAAGTTAAAAATAGAATCTTAGAACAAATTGCTATTATGAATTTAAATAAAAAAGAATCTGGTTCAATCCTGTTATTTGTAGGTCCTCCAGGAACTGGAAAAACCTCTATAGCATCATCAGTTGCTAAAGCACTTGATAGAAAATATGTAAGAGTTAGCCTTGGTGGTGTTAAAGATGAAGCTGAAATCAGAGGACATAGACGTACTTATGTCGGAGCAATGCCAGGTAGAATTATAGATGCTATTGAAAAGTCTGGAACAAGTAACCCTGTAATGGTATTAGACGAAATAGATAAGTTATCATCAAGTTATAATGGAGATCCAGAAAGCGCTTTACTTGAGGTATTGGATCCAGAACAAAATAACACATTTCAAGATCACTACTTAAACATGCCATATGATTTATCTGATGTATTATTTATATGTACAGCAAACAATATATCATCTATACCTGAAGCATTACTTAATAGAATGGAAATAATTGAATTCAATGGCTACACTGATGTTGAAAAATATAAGATTGCTAAAAAATATTTAATCCCGCAAATTAGTGAAAGTGTTAATCTATCTAAAGAAGTTAAAATTACTGATGCAGGTATTAAAACTTTAATTGAGAAATACACATTTGAATCTGGTGTTAGATCTCTAAAAAGATTAATAGAATCTTTATATAGAAAAACTGCTTTAAAAATTGTTAAAGAAGGTATTACTAAATTAGATTTAAATAACAAAAACATAAAAGACTTTATTGATGTAAGAGAAATACCACATGAAAGCATGCTTAAAAACAAAAAAAGCGGTGTTGTAACCGGACTTGCTTGGACAAGTGCTGGTGGTGAAATACTCTTTATAGAAAGCTTGTTTACTAAGGGCAATGGTCAAATGCTTATGACAGGTTCTATAGGTGATGTTATGAAAGAGTCTTGTCAAATTGCGTATAGTTTAGTAAAATCTATATATAAAGATAAATATGAAATGTTTGAAAAAAATAACTTACATGTCCATGTACCCGCTGGTTCTATTCCAAAAGATGGTCCAAGTGCAGGTATAACTCTTGTAACAAGTTTAGCATCTTTAGTTACAAATAAACATGTAAGTCCATATATTGCTATGACAGGTGAAGTTTCTTTAAGAGGAGAAGTAATGCCAATAGGTGGCTTACCTGAAAAACTAATGGCAGCAAAAAGAGCAAAAATTAAGGAAGTATTTATTCCAAAGGGTAATGTAAGTGACTTAAAAGATGTACCAAGTGAAATAATAAAAGCACTTAAAATTACACCTGTTGAAAATGTAAATGAAGTATTAGAAAAACTAAAATTACTGTAAGGAGTGATTTCTCAATGATTGGATTATCATTAGAAGGTGGGGGAGCAAAAGGTTCTTATCAAGCAGGTGCTTACCTGGCACTTAAAAGATGTCACGTTAAAATAGATGCTGTTGTAGGTACCAGTATAGGAGCACTAAATGCTGCTTTAATTGCTCAAGGTGATTACAAAAAAATGATTAGTCTGTGGAAAGATGTATCGATGAATGAATTAATTGGTATTGATGAAGATGAAGCATTTGAAATAATTCACGAACCATTAAAATTTGATAATGTTATTAAAACTTTTAAAGATTTATATAAAATATTTAAAGAGGGTGGACTTGACATTAGTCCTTATAGAGCTTTAATAAGAAATAATGTTGATGAATTAAAAATTAGAAAGAGTAAAATGATATATGGTTTAACTACATTAAAATTAGATAATTTAAAACCATTAGAATTATATATTGAGGATATACCTAAAAATCAACTTCATGATTATATAGTTGCATCCTCTTATTTACCTATTTTTAAAAAACAAAAAATAATAGATAATTCATATTATATTGATGGGGGTTTTTATAATTTATCTCCAACTGATATGCTTGAAAATATTGGGTGTACCACAATTTATAATATTAATATAAAGGGAATAGGCATTAAAAAACCTAAACTTAAAAAGAAGGCTAACATCATTGAAATAAAGCCTAAGAGTAGTTTGGGTAGTATTGTTGTATTTAATAAAGAAAGTATTGAAAACAATATGAAAAGGGGATACTATGACACTTTAAAAGTACTCAAAAAAATAGATGGACTAGACTATTACTTTTATAAGAAAAATGATTCGTTTTATGAATCATTAACTAAAAAGTGGAAAGAAAAAACAAAAGAAGAAATTAAATCTTTCTTTAAGGTTAAAACTGATAAAGAAGCAGTTATTTGTGCATTAGAGTATTTTTTGGAAAAAGAAGGTATGAGTGATTTAACCTTATATAAAGTTAAAAATATTATAAAAAAAGCTAAACAAACAAAAAAAGAAGACATAATATATAATTACATTAAATTATTATAATATGTCTTCATCTAAACCAAACCGAGACTTCTCTATATAAGGAGGTCTTTTTTTAGTTTCAATAAATGTTTTAGATAGGTATTCACCAATAATACCCATAAATATTAATTCAATTCCCATAGAAAATAGAACTAAGCAGGCAAGGGTAGCAAACCCTGGAGTTTTAGCTCCTAGTAGAATAGTTTTAACTATAATATAAGCCAGATATATAAAACAAATTATGGTAATTAATAATCCAATTTTACCAGCAATTCTCAAAGGTTTAACAGAGAATGCAGTAATACCATCTATAGCATAAGATATCTTTTTTCTAAATGAAAATTTTGTTTTACCTTTTTTTCTTTCTTTGAGTTTATATTCCATATAATAAGTATCAAAACCTATCCAAGAAAAGATTCCTTTTGAGAACCTATTAGATTCACCGATCATTAAACAAGCATTCTTTACATTTTCTCTAAATATTCTAAAATCTGATGCATTGTTTTTAAGTTTAATATCACTTAAAACATTAATTGTTTTATAAAACATATTAGAGAAAAAACTCTTCTTATCTGGAATTAATGCTACCATATCAGTTGTTTCGTTTTCCTCTAAGAATTTTAAAGCCTTTAACAAGTATTTTGGTTCTTGCTGAAGATCAGCATCTATAATTGATGTATATTCACCTTTAGAATTTTTTAAACCTGCATATATTGATGCTTCTTTACCAAAATTTCTACTGAAGTTTATAACTCGAACTCTTTCTTTGTCTTGGCCATATAAATCTTTTAGAATTTTAAATGTATTATCAAAAGATCCATCATTTACAAATATTATTTCAAAATTAATTTCTTTAAATGTCTTAATTAACTCATTATATAATTCATTTAATGTTTCTTCTTCATTAAAAGAAGGAACTATAATACTTAATTTCATTTTCTTTCACCGATAATATTATAGTTTTTTTTAA
>CADBSQ010000195.1 GCA_902797415.1 uncultured Erysipelotrichaceae bacterium
CCCAAATAATAAATTGCGTTTTCAATTAGATTTTGGGCATCTAATTTTAATACTTTAGTATGATCAAAAACACCATTTTGAGCATCGTTTTCTCCGTTATACCAAGATGTATCAGCACTTAATGAAGAGTTTAAATAATCACCATTTAGCTCTACATTTAAATCAGCTATTTCCCAGTTATTAACTCCCCTTCCTGAATTTGTTGTTGATGTATCCCAAGAATATGTTCCTAAAGAATCTTTTCTTACTAGTTTGATTCTCGTTTCTTTTTTACCTGTTCCATCATCAATATTGTTCATTACACCTATTATTCGCCAGCCGGCAGTTTCACCATTAAAGGTTACATAATTACATGGGTCTGCTCCCACATATCTAAGGTTATTATCAACAGTTCCATCGTATGCAAGAGTATTTGTACATGTTGCACCTTGTGGCGCTGATTTTGTTATAACATCAGTTGTATTAGTAGGTTCCCCTGCTACAAGATTCATTATAGTATCTGAACCGACCTCTGTAGTAGCACTTGCTTCCATAGTTATATTTAAGGCAAGAATAGAACCTTGTATATTATTTGGTGCAGTTGGTGATACTCTAAACTTTACTGAATGATTATAGCTTATATTTGGCTGTAATCTGCCTGTTATTATTGTAAACCTTCCTGTGGCTGAGGCATATACACTAGACAAAGGCTTATATTCTCCTGTATCTAGTTTATACTCTATGTATTGATAATTTTGTGATGTAATCTGTGAGTACGATGAATAATTCTGTGCATTAGTTGAATCCGCTAAAAAAGTAGTTGTATTATCTGTAAAATAAACATTATACTTAACAATATAATCTCCTGTATTTGATGTTGTGAATGTATAAGTTGTTTCGTTTTCAACACCAGGGTTTAAATTACTAAGTGTAATTTGACCACTAGTTGAAGTTAAGTCAACATCAAAATCACCAAGACTAATCTCTTGATCACTAGTATTTTCATGATTAACTTGGTATAAACCATAAGTAACTGTAATCATCAAAAGAACAACAGCTATACCTGTTAGTACCGTTAATACAATATGTTTCTTAATTATTTTATCTAAAGCTCTGTCCATAAGGCTCACCCTACCTACCTAGTCGTTTTTAAGTATTTTCTTTCCATATAGCTTTTAATGTATGATCCTTATCTTGTGTAACGGTTGTTGTATTCGTAACATAATAAGGTTCAAACTCCGTAGCTTGACTACCTTCCTCTATTTGTAAATGCTTAATATGTGCATATGTAGAACTACCATTTCCATAACTTATTGAAAAGTAACTAATCGACCTTCCAGATGGATTTTTATATACATTAGTAGTATATTCCGTTGAATTTAAAGGATAGTATATAAGAGTATTATCTTTAAAAACAGGAGTGAGTACAAGTCGTAGGTAATCACCTGCAGCACAAGATTGAGCTGTACACTCATCCACATACCCACTAATTGTAGTAGTGTATATAGTATTATCTTTAAATTGATTTAATAATAGTGGATTGGATCCATCACCATATAAATTATGTGCATTACCAAGAGTAAAATTATAATAACCGTTTGTATAAGTTGAACCACTAATAGCCATAAAAATGCTTTCTTCATCAAACATATTTTTACCATTCCAACCTAAAAATGTGTATCCATCTCTTGCTGGTGTAGGTAAATCACCATATTGGGTTCCTGGTGTAACTTTTTTAGATTGTATGTTTACCGTTCCCCCTTGCGGATCAAATGTCACTATTTTTGGAGTAGATACACTAGCTTCCATAGTTATATTTAAAGCAAGAATAGAACCTTGAACATCATTTGATGCACTTGATGAAACTCTAAACCTAACTGAATGGTTATGACTTGTATTTTGTTGTAGCCATCCAGTTTTGATTGTAAATCTTCCCGTAGTAGAATCATAAACATCTGCTAAAGATCTATACCCTTCATTATCTAGTTTATACTCTATATATTGGTAATTTGCGCTTGTTATTTGAGAGTAATTAGAATAATTCTGTGCATTAGTTGAGTCTGCTAAAAAAGTGGTTGTATTATCTGTAAAATAAACATTATACTTAACAACATAATCTCCTGTATTTGATGTTGTGAATGTATACGTTGTTTCGTTTTCAACGCCAGGGTTTAAATTACTAAGTGTAATTTGACCACTAGTTGAAGTTAAATCAACATTAAAGTCACCAAGGCTGATTTCTTGATCAGTAGTATTTTCGTGATTAACCTGGTATAAACCATAAGTAACTGTAATCATCAAAAGAACAACAGCTACACCGGTTAACGCAGTTAATACTACATGTTTCTTAATTATTTTATCTAATGATTTATCCAAAGCAATCCTCCTTAGTGGTATTAATTATTCTATTGGTATTTCTTCTTTCTTTATTTTATCAGGTTTAACTTTTAAATAATGACTAACGACTAAACAAACAAAACCGATTAAACCTATAAATGTTAGCAATAATTTATTCTTAAATAAAATTATAACTGAACCAATAATAATTACTTTAGCAACAGCTTTACCTAATATCTTATTGTTTTTTATTTCTTTTGTATCTGAAAGACATGATTCACACTTAACCATAGTCGCTAAATCATTAGTAGAGTCTACTGTTCTAACATAATATTTGCCATTATCAGTATAAAAAACCATTTCTCCTTGTTCAAATTTAGCATCTTTCTTAATTAAAATTACATCATTCTTACTAAACTTATCCTCCATTTTACTATCTGGTTGTAAATAGAAAATATAACCAAATAACTCGACATTTGATTTTAACATTAGTTTGATTTCGACAAAAGCGATAACGTAACCAACTAAAATCATAACTAAAACAGTTAGTAAGGCATTTCCAAGTGCATTAATAAATCTTTTCATTTCCCTTTTCCTTCCTTAATAATTTGCTTTCTATAAGCATTAATCTATTATATTTACAGACTCTTTCTCCTCTAGATAAAGAACCTGTTTTTATAAAGCCTAAATTTAAGCCAACCGCTAAATCAGCGATTAGAGTATCAGTTGTTTCACCACTTCTATGGGATATGATTGTTTTATAGTTGTTTTCTTTGGCTAAGTTAATAGTTTCAAGCATTTCTGTAATAGTACCAATTTGGTTTGGTTTAATTAAAATAGCATTGGCAGCGTTTGCATTAATACCCTTTTCTAAGTATTTTTTATTTGTAACAAAATAATCATCGCCAACGATCATTATTTTGTTACCTAAAAGTACTGTCATCTTTTCTAGTTGTTCAAAATCTTCCTCATAAAATGGATCTTCTATACTAATAATTGGGTATTTCTCTATTAAAAATTTGTAATAACTTAGTAATTCATCCCTTGTCATTTTAGTGTTGTCTAATTTATA
>CADBSQ010000196.1 GCA_902797415.1 uncultured Erysipelotrichaceae bacterium
CGAATAACTACTAAATCCGCGGTGCCACCCAAGTTCTAACAATTGTTAGCTCTTTAAAATCTTTTAATGGTGATTAACCAGCCTATAGGCATCTCCCAAGTGTTGGTTTTAAACGTTTATTTAGTTTTCTTTCACCTAACAAAACCTCTCTTTAAAATAAACAGTTGTTTAAAACGTCTTGTTCATCGACTAAATTTAACTAGATACTATCATAGAACCCTTTTATTGTCAATATCCAAAGTGCGCAATTCCCATGAACAATGAGGCAAGAGCATCTAACAAACTATCCCTTTTTTCATCAAACTTTATTCCAGCATAAACAATGTCTATACCAAGGACCATAACAAGAATTCCTATAATCCATGATCTAACCCTAAGCGTTTTATCTAAGGTAAACTTATTTATATCATTTTTATCATAATACACAGTCCATTTATCCCCTTTTTTATACAATTTAGAATCAGTAGTACCAGATGTACTTTGTTTTTTTATTACTTTGTTATTTGCCTTATATTTTACTACAGGATAATATTTTCTTGATTTATTTATCCTATTTTCAACAACATTAATAATTGTTCCCATAGTCTTAGACGAATATCTGCTACCATTAAAAATCATAAAAATGCTAAGACCTATAAAAAGAATACCTATAATTATTATTATTGCTTTTTTCATGATTTAGCCTCCCTTAAATGTAGTATAGCACCCTTCCCATAAATAATAAATATTATTTCTCTTTGTGATAATTTATGTTATACTTATTCTAGGAGACAATGGTAATGAAAAGTTTTAAAAGCGTAACGGATGAAGCTAAAAAAAATGAAGACGAATTAGATAAAATAAACAGCCAATTACTTGAAATAAAAATAAAATTAGAATTAATCGACTCTGAAATAGAAGATTTAAATAAGAAAAAAAATCAGATAATTTATTTTTTACAAAATAAGGATATCAAAAGAATTATTAAGGGAGAAGTATCCTTTACGCATGATAAAAACTTTTATATAAATCTTTTAAAAAAGCTTAAAACTAAAAAAGTTAGTATTCACAAAAGAAGAATAATTAAACTTATAGAAAGTAATATTAATGAAATGCTATCTTTATTAGAAAGAGAAGAAGAACTGTTAAATGATAAAGATTTGTGCAAACAGAAAAGAAATGAACTTGCTTCTTTCGGGTCTAATATTAAGAAAAATACAAAGTATGACATGTCATATAAAAATGGTAAACTGTATGTAGATGATGATGAATTACTGGTGTCAAATACCACTGAAAGTATCCAAAAAGTGAATATCGACCAACTTTACCTAGTTCATACTACCGACTTTTTTCCAAAAAATGGAGTTATTTTATCTAATTATGATGGAAAAAAGCAACTACCCTTTTATTATACAATAAGTGATAAATTAGTTTTTTCTTCTAAGTATACGAGTAATAGACATACTGTTCATATGACAGCTAATTGTTTAGCCATGAGCCCAACTGATGGTCGAGGTGATCTAGAAAACAAAAAGTATGTCTTAATGGATCCTTTTAAGGAACATTCAAATGAAATAATTTCATCACTTAATGGAAGACCTACAAATGGAGATAATTATATTGAAAGCTCTGTAAAACTATCTAGTGATGCAATACTTATAACGACTGATGAGTATTATGATGAATTAAGTGAAGAGGATAAAAAAAGTTTTAATAACGTTGTAATATGTAATGGTAATATGAAAAATTGTGTCAAGCATGTTTTAGATTTATTAAAGGCTCCTGTTTATGATATGGAACGTAATGATGCCGGTCATGCTCACAGTATTCAGTATAAATTAGAAACAATCTTAGATCAGAAAGATATAGTTTCAGAAATGTTAGGAAAGAATAGATCCTTTTCTGATATAGAAATTGCCTTGATTTTTCAAAGAATAAAAAGTGAACTATTATCTGCTAAGACGTTTATAAAAGAATCTGTTATTGATAAGATGATAAATGAACTTTATATAACAGAAGATTTAGCAATTTTTATACTCTTTACTGGCCTTTACAAGGTTGGTAATAACCATTACGAATTTTCATCATATGAAGATATAAAAGCTAATTTAAACAATCCTGACTTTTATATTAATTCGATTAAAAACAGTGGCACTAGTTTAGAAAATATTCAATCATTAATAGATAATCCCAATCTTTTAGATATATATCAAAAAGATAGTAACCTCAAAAGTAGGGATATATTAAATACACCAATATCATTTGTTTTAAATATGAAAAACTGGAAAATTTTAGAGCAAATAATAAATGATTTACCTCTTAATGAAAATGAAATAGTAATAGCTAGAGAGGATGGTTTATATCTTACAGAAAAAAAAGATGATTATAAACATGTAAATGATAATGAAATATGTATTTCAAAAAGTGAGGATACAG
>CADBSQ010000197.1 GCA_902797415.1 uncultured Erysipelotrichaceae bacterium
AATAGTTAAAAGAGAAGATATCAAAATTGGTTTTTGGGCCAAGTTTTTATCAAAATTTGCATCACATCCAGATACTGGAGTTGGAGTGGGTGAAACCATAAAAATGCAATATGCGATAGATAAAGTTGGACTTCCAAAGGTTTTGTATGCATCAGGTGTTAGTGCTGTAACTAAACTTTTTGGTAAAAAGGGAAAATTTTACGAAATAGTTGGTGACGAAGTAAGCGGCCTTGATGGATTTTATGATCATGTTTGGAAAGAATATGCTGATATTGGTATAGAACTACCTGCTAATCCAAGTGGTGTATGTAACGAAATAAAAGAAAAACTAGGAATATCAGCAATGCTTGTAGATGCCAATGATTTAGGACAGGAGATTCTTGGATTTTCTGATGATTTAAAACCAATGGAAGACAAATTAAAAGAATTTATTAAAGATAATCCTGCTGGGCAAGGACAAGAAAAAACACCAATAATATTAATGCATCCAGTAGACTAAAAGAAAGAAAAAAGGGTATTTATGAAGTTTAAGTTTAGAAATATATTTTTATGTTTTATGTTATATTGTTTTGTTGGATGGATTTATGAAACAGTACTAGAAGTGTTTATATACCATTGGGGCTTTTCAAACAGAGGGGTTCTATTTGGTCCATACTTACCAGTATATGGATTTGGAGCATTGATCTTTATCCTGGCATTTAATAAATCCTTAAAAGAATTAAAACCAGTTGAAAAACTATTTATGATTCCAACAGTTTTTATTACATGTATGCTTATTGCAACAGGAGTAGAATTAATAACTAGTTATATATGTGAGTTTCTTATTGGTTCTTTTCCTTGGAACTATGACAGATTTATGTTTAACTTTCAAGGAAGAATTGCACCAAATCCTAGTATTAGATTCGGTATAGGATCAATCATTATACTTTATATAATTGAGCCTATATTTGAAAAAATAGTAAGAAATACCAGTGAAAAAAAATTAAATTTAATATTCCTAATAGCATTTTTATGTATATTTAGAGACTTATTTTATAAAATTATATCTATGATTTGCTAAGATTCATTGATTATAGCAAATAACTGTGCTAAAATAAATTTAGAGGCCAAAGTAGTTCCTATATGTTTATTATTTACTACTCGCCTCTTTTTTTTTAGGAAGTGATAAAATGAATAAAAAAAACGAATCTATCATGTATTTATACAAAGCTTATCTTACTAAGAAAGAAACTAATGAATTTTCTCCAGATACAAACGCATTAAAAAAAGGCATTTTAATTAATAAAAAATGCAATAAAAAAATTATAGATTTAGCAATCAATATATGGGGAATAGATGGTTTCCTTTTGAACCAAACATTCCATAAATCACTAGGTACAGTCGTAAAAACAACTAAAGAAGATTTACTAATACAACAAATAATTCATTATCTTACAACTTACGGCTATGAAGAATTAGGTTTATATAATAAAGACACTGTTTTTATTCCCAAAGAAAAACTGGATATACCAGAAATAAAAGATAATATTAAATTAACACAAATAAATCCAATTACAAAAAAAGACTTAAAAGAAAAACTATGGAACCTTTTAACAAGTTCTATACCATTATCAAGTCAAACTATAGAACATATTACCAATTTAAGTGAATACTTAGATATTAATAATGACAATATTGAAAAAGTAACTAATAAAGAAGTAAAGATTGTTTTGTATAAAAAGCTTAACATAATTCCCAAAAATAACGTAGAATTTCTAAGATATTTAGTTTTTATCTTAACCAATAATACTCTTTTAATAAAGAGTAGAGAAACTAAAAACTTATTAAGATTATCTGATAAATCAAAAGCATTAGAACTAATTAAAAAATATAAAAGTCTATATAGTTTAATTCCCTTAGCAGAAATATTTAATCGATTTAAACCATTATTTTTATCATTAAAAAGTTCTAACTTAGAATTAAATAAACTAATAAATAAAATATCTAAACTAAGCAAAAAAAATCATAAGCCTTATAAAACAAATGATTTAGACAACCTTATCACTTGGTATAAGAATAACCAAAATAAAGAAGATTATTTAAAACTGTTTAAAAATAAAATACAAAACGAAAATATATGGAGGATTATAAAATTAAGAAACTACATAAATATAAATAATCTAGGCAATGATGAAAGAGTATATAAAATAAGAAATGGAAAAGTTTGGGTATCACACAAATATCATGGTTTTAAACTAGATAGTAATTTTATCGATATATTAGATGAAGTAATAATAAACAAATTAAAACCTAATGTATCAGGTAAGAAAGTATTTTTAGATAATAACGTAGATATTTGTTTACCACAATCAGAAAAACAGTTTGTATGTAACATTCCATTTTCATCAAGTATTGAGCTAGAAAAGGATAATCTTTTGGTAGGCATCCATTGGTATAATGTTAAAAAAAGCAGGGTTGATTTAGATTTAAAAATAATATCTGATGAATATCAGATAGGATGGGATTGTTCGTTTAAAGAAGGGGATAAACTAGTCTTTAGTGGAGATGTAACGGATGCTCCTTATCCAAATGGTGCATCAGAATATATTTATATAGACAAATCGATAGGAAATACCATTTTTAGTTTAAAAGTTAACAATTACACCATGAATCTAGATGATATAGAATATGACATAATCATCGCTAAATCATCAAAAGGCAAACTAACAAAAAATTATGTAGTCGATCCAAATGACATTATCATAAAGATACCAAAAAATGCTATAGAAAAAACCAAATTCGAACATTCACTTGGTAATATAGTCATAAGTGATAATAAAATAAAAATCATATTCACAGACTTAAAAACATCGAATAGGAGATCTGCTTCTAATAACGAATTTGAAAAAGCATTAAGAAACTACTTAAGAGAAGAAAACAACACAAAATGTAAATTAAAAGATTACCTAGTAAAAGCAGGAGCCATAATAAAAAATAATAATGAAAACATAGATATAGACTTAAGTATAAATAATTTGGATAAAAATAAAATAATAGAATTACTAAAATAGTTGAATTTAACGAAACATTTTGTTATAATCAAGTAGCGAATTGGAGGAATACTAATGAAAGTTTATAAAAAAAGATTACCTGATGGCATTAGAAAAAAATTTGCTTACGAAAAAGGTGTAAAAGTTAAAATATTAAACTCAAAATATTTTAGTAAAAAGAAAAACAAAAAAAATAATGAAGAAAAAAAAGATTCCAATTAATTTTTAGGAATCTTTTTTTTTCTTAATAACTTCTTGTTTTAATTCAAGCATTTTTTCTGTACTATCTATTTTTCTTAAATCTTCTTTTTTATTCATAGATTCTTTTTTTAATTTGTAAGCAGCCATTAAAGATAAACTTGAATCAATTAAAACGATAACAAAAAGAATAAACGTCATTATATAGATAATAGTTTTAGGGATAAGAGATAGAACCTTACAAAAT